>JAFGSU010000228.1 GCA_016934435.1 Candidatus Zhuqueibacterota bacterium
TCGTCCCAGCCGTGATAGAGCAGCCCGGTCTGCGGGTCCCGCGTAACCTTTTCAATAAGCAGAATCTGCCTGACCACATCGTCAAAATTTTGCCGCTCATCGAACAGCCGGCCATACTCGGCGTAAAACGGACACCCCATATAAATGCCATCCAGCCACATCTGATAGGGGTAACGCTTTTTATGCCAGAATCCGCCGCTATGGGTTCGCGGATGATCCTGCAACTGCCGGCGCAATAGCTGCGCCGCCTTAAAATATTTCTCCTCGCTGGTTCGCTCATAAAGAAAAAGCAGCATCCGGCCCTGATTGATTTCGTCGATATTATAGTCCGTCAGTTTATACTTTTTGATGCTGCCGTCATCCTGAACAACCGCATCGACGGTTGTCCTGATATAGTCGAAATACTTTTGATCGTCCGTCGCTCCCCATAGCTCGACAAATCCCTTCAACACCGTGCCGGTGACGTAATCCCAGTCGCCATATACCTGCGGGTTTCTCTCCATAATGGAATCGGCCATGCGCACGGCCCACGTCTTGCCGTCGGCCTGCACCCTGCTGCAACGGATATGCAGTGCAAAAACGGATAACACCACTGCAAACAATAGATAAAAACGGAAGGTTCTCTCATCGTTCATCACTTGTTTGATTCCTTATTTAAAATTCTCCGGACCTTCGTCGCGTACTGTTCAGGTTATGTAATGCCTCCTGGTTCATGAATACATTCTGCAGCCGCACGTTTTCAACATATTCAATCATATTGCTATTTGCTACATTGTCAAAGCGGCAATGAGACAGCACAATGTTGCTTATGGGCGATCTTTCATACCCTATCAGCAACAGAGCATAAACGCTTTTTTCACTGGTGACATGGCTGATATGGAGATTGCGAACCAGAGGCGTAAAGCATCCGGCATCTCCCTCTTCATAATAAAAAAAGACGCGAATAACCGCATCGCTCACCTCTCCCACTTGAATATTGCGCATATAAATATTTTCCACCACTCCGCCGCGCACCGAATTGGTTTTAATGCGCAGGGCCCTTTCCAGATTCGGACTATCCATGACGCAATCCTCGGCAAAGACGTTGCGACAACCGCCGGAAATTTCACTGCCGATGACAACACCGCCGTGTCCGTCTTTCATAGTACAGTTTTGTATGACAATATTCTCGCTTGGCACATCGAGTCGTCTGCCATCGGCGTTGCGACCGGATTTGATCGCAATGCAGTCGTCGCCAGTATCGAAATAGCAGTCCTTGATCCAAACATCCCTGCA
Organism: Candidatus Zhuqueibacterota bacterium; assembly: GCA_016934435.1. Lineage (GTDB taxonomy): Bacteria > Zhuqueibacterota > Zhuqueibacteria > Residuimicrobiales > Residuimicrobiaceae > JAFGSU01. The sequence goes on from JAFGSU010000228.1 coordinate 1,276, forward strand.
GCTTTCCGGATTGCAGCCATCGTTATTGGGACCGTGGCTGACGACGCGCATATGGCGTACGATCACATTGCTGCATAATACCGGGTTGATATTCCACATCGGCGAGCGGATAATGGTAACGCCTTCTATCAGGACATTTTCGCATCGATAGGGTTGAATAAAATTCGGACGAATGAAATGTCCCTTACCGAACCGGCGTTGATCCACCGGCACGCCCTTTTCCGCCATTTCGAACAGGCGCATTCGGTCCGAGTGCTGCAAGGGCATACCGGCAATATCTTCCTTTTCGCTGCGCCGCTTCCAGGCCCACCATACGGAACTGTCAGCCTGACCATCGAGGGTGCCGGCGCCGGTGATAGCGATGTTCTTTTGTTCATAAGCGTAGATAAACGGCGAATAGTTCATGCATTCTACGCCTTCGAACCGGGTTAACACGGCCGGGAGAAAATCCTGCGGATCGATGCTGAACTTGATCGTGGCATTTTCTTGCAGATGCAGGTTTACGTTACTTTTAAGATGAATGGCGCCGGTGAGATAGGAACCAGACGGAACCACCACCCTGCCGCCTCCTGCTTTATGGCAAGCATCGACGGCCCTTGCAAATGCATCCGTGCAATCAGTTATGCCGTCTCCGACGGCTCCGAATGGTACAATATCAAAATCTCGCTTTGGAAAAACAGGCGGAACAATCCGTCCTAACAGGTCCGGAACTTGATCCCAGCCGGAGCTCTCCGTCCCGCACATGCAAAAAACAGCCGCAGCCACACAACAGAGCAGGATAAAAGTCCTTGCGCTGTGTCGGTTTATTCGTCTGGTTCGGTTCATCAACATCCTGATATTCAATCGCATGATGGAATTTTAATTGAGATCAACGGTCCTCTCGTTGCAATCTGAATAAAAAAGGTGCGAAGCATTATTTGTTTGCTGAATGGACGGGCTCATATCGCCGATATGGCAAAGATATGAGTTGACTAATGAGGCGGACGTTTTTCATTCGAAACCGCAATGCATCGCACTTTTAAATATAGTGATTTATGACCTACTTGACAAGGGTCATTTTTTTTCTTCACTGTAATTTTTGCTATCAACGCGATAGAAATAGATAGCAAGGAAGCAGATGGAATGCCGGAACCTGCAAAACGTCTATTCCATCGTATCGGCATACATTGTTTTCGTTCGAATTCCCTGCCCTCAACAATGCCATCAGCAAAGCTTCCTTACAGTTATACGGCGACGTGCTCAATTAGACAAAATACAGATACAGGCAAAAAATCAGATTAGCGCCTTTTTAAAGTTGTTTGCTTTACATCCTCCTGAGGATGTAAAAACCCGATGGAGCAAAAGACACCTCTCCTGGCTGGAGACCATTACTTTTGAGCACACTTCGGATACATTCACATTTAAACAACTCCTGCAAAACTATTATAATATCCGAAAAGAACTTTGTGAGGTAAACCAATTTCTTCGTCAATTGTCCAAACATCAGCACTATCAAAGGAATTTTCAAATCATTACTTCTGTTCGTGGCATCGGCATAATCACGGCCATGACGTTTTTATTGGAGCTCTATGAAATATCCCGGTTTAAAAACACCCATGTGTTCTCTAGCTATCTTGGCATGACGCCGAGTCAATTCTCAACAGGCGATCATACACGATTAGGACATATCACCCGAGAAGGCAATGCTCATCTTCGGCGTGTTCTGGTCGAGAGCTCCTGGACCGTCATTCGTCATGATCCCATCTTACGGGAAAAGTATAATCGCATCCGGGCTCGGGGCTCCAATGGCAAAAAAGCTATTGTTGCTGTCGCACGATCCTTGGCTGTCCGTCTGCGACGTTGTCTGTTAGATCAAACACCTTATGTCATTGGTGTAAGCTAAAAGTGTATTATCGATATTTGTAAAGTCTGTTTAATCTCTTTGACAATCGCGTGTCATCCCTAACGCGTGGGATTGATCAGATCCCTATCGTTGCTTACAGTATGCGATGTCATCGTATGTTGTTTCCCGAAAACGGAATCTGTGGCCTATCGAGGACCACGAATAGCAGGTTGGCATTAACACACTTTATAAATATCAAAAAACCCCCAATGCAACACGCCAAGACCGGTTCCTTTTTTGGGGCTGGTCGAGGCAATTTATTAGCGAGGAGCATAAAATGCTTTTTCTAAAGAAAAATAATAAAAAGCTAATTCGTCTATTAAAATCTCTCACAAATTACTTGCATTTCAATATAGCGGGATGACAGTGGAGGGCGGTTGGCTGTCAACTTCGTCCAAAGGTCATTAAATTTTTCCTTATATCAGTACCACGATCCCTTCTCATTTAGTTCCTCCTTTGAGAATCACATTTCTAATCTCATCATCCCATTTCAACACAACATTGATCTGGTTCAAGCGAATTTGATCGATGATATTTGCAAAAAGGAAGCGGTCATGTCGGGCATCATAGTCATAAGCCGTAGTACCGAGCCATATCAAATAAGGACCATTAAATATTTTTCTGGGTGTTCCTCGCCTGAAGGGCAGCCCGGTGTCGACAGATACTTCGTAATAGTCATTGGATTTTGGATCTTGAAAGAACAAGCCCTTGCCGTTCGGCCACCAAAGAGGCGACATGCCGCCTCCAAACGTAATTTGATGCTTGCGACCGGTCGCCGGAAACGGTTGGATATGGATCTCAGGGATATGAGCTTCCACCGCTCTCTCATCCGAAGCGTAGGCGATCCATTTCCCATTCGGCGAAAACTGTGGCGCATATTGCGCATAGTCATCGTCACAAAATACCGACAATGTATCTTTTACTAAATCATAAATATATAGATCCGTGGATCTTCTTAAATCATCTCCACGCATTCGAAGAGCGACAAATTTTCCATCTTTTGAGCATGAAGTACAGCACCCCCCTGATATAACA
>JAFGSU010000229.1 GCA_016934435.1 Candidatus Zhuqueibacterota bacterium
AAAAGAGCCCTGGAGGAAATCCGCCACTTCCTGCCGCAATAGCTGTAACAGTTCGGTGTCGACCAGATCAATCTTGTTGAGCACAACCAGACCCTGCCGTACGCGCAACAGGGAAAGAATATCCAGGTGTTCGCGCGTCTGCGGCATGACGCCGTCGTCGGCGGCGATAACCAGCATGGCCAGATCGATGGTGCTGACGCCCGCCACCATATTTTTTATGAATCGTTCGTGACCGGGCACATCGATGAAGGCGATGTCATCGTTGAGAAAAGCAAATCCCAGGTCGATGGTCAATCCGCGCTCTTTTTCTTCGATCAACCGATCCGGATCGGTCCCGGTCAGGGCTTTGACCAGGGCGGATTTGCCGTGGTCGATATGACCCGCTGTGCCGATGATGATGGGCATATCAGTCCAATCCCAGCGTCTCGACGATCTCGATGTACACCCCAGCCGTCCAACCGAGCGTAGGGGTGTTTTCGATGCTATCCGGATGGGTTGTACTGCAGTCGTTGACGTTGTACCACGACCACAATTCCCCCGTTTTTTCATAGATGTCCACAACCATGTTCAACCAGCTGGTGCCGATATCGGCGGCATCCTCCATCAGTTCGTAATCGCATAATCCCTTCAGGGTTGTATAAAGGTAGGGCGCCTGACAGATCGGCGCGCTCCAGACGGATTTGGCTTTGCTTTGTTCAGGCACCGTGCACATCAAGCCGCCGTCGGCGGAAAACGCATGGAGATGACCATGCATCCGCTCGGCCCGGTCTTCGTCCACCATTTCCGCAAATAACGGCATAAATCCAGCGAGACTTTTAACGGTGCTTAATTTTTTTTGCTCAAAATCGTTGTCAAAATAAAATCCTTCCTGCTCATTCCAGCAATAATCCATTAGTTTCTTTTGATACGTCACCTTTTGCATCAAAATTTCATCCCCGATACCGTCGGCCTCGACCTGGAGATCGTAAATCAGCTTGGCGTTGCGCCACAGGAGTGTATTCAGATCAACGGCATTGATGGTGCGCGGGTCCTCGAAGCGGGGTGAATCCAGCCAGCCGGATTCAGCCTGTGCCGCCCGTTCCGGAGGCCATTTGCTGTCTTCTTTGATCGGGTGATAACGATACAGGCCGGTTAGTGAGGTGTGCGGTTTGTTGGTCCAGAAACGAAATTCCTGCACCACCTGCGGCAATACCCGGCGGAGCCATTCTTTATCGCCGGTGGCACGATAGATATCGCGCACCATCCACGGCAGGAAGGGGGGATGGGAGTGTGACAGCATGTCGCGATGGTTGGAAGCGGGTACATACCCTAACTGGCGAACCAGATAAACAAGATTCTCAACATTGTGCCGCGCGTAATCCACCATGCGCATGCGTAAAAGACCCAGATTGATGAAATGCGTGTCCCAGTAGTGCAGCGCTTCTACTTTTCCTTTACCCGGAATAATGTATGGATTGGGAAGTCCGAGTAGTTCATTCGTGTCCTGGGTGATTTCACGCAGACATTCTTCTTTAAGCCGTTTTTTCAATTCCGGAATGAGGGAGTGAAAATTTTGACTCATTTTCAACCTCGCTAAATAAATAATGTGGGTTTCATTTCCTGGAATCCTGCGAATTAGTTATGAATGCATGGATTGATAAAATGTAAAGGTTCATTTCTACCATGGAAAGATAGAAAAAGTTGATTTGATAGACGGTTAGGTCGTGCCAAAAGAGGAAGTTGCAATAGGGGTGGAGTCTGGTCCCTGAAAAAACCGAACTGACAGATGAATGAAATCTGATTGGATGTTTGCATCTGTGGTAGATTATTTATTAATCATTATCCTCATGAAGAGGCAGTAGCAGGTTATTGCTCTGATTGAGGGAATCCATTTATTAGAAAATAAAGCACTATGTTGACAAAAGCAAGTATTTTTTCACGCCCTGCTATTTTGAAAAGGTTTTCAGGATACCCCAAAGGGTCCACAATCGTAACAGGGTTAATATGTATTTGCGACGATGGAATGTTCGCAACATCAAAAGGTAACTGCGGATAAAGGGCAAAAGCTGATCGGTGGTATAAGGCATCATTTCCAGGGTGATACTGCCGCGATAGCGATATTTACGCATGATGGCCAGCAGGTCGGTAATCGGCAGCGTACCCCCACAGCCGAAAGGCAGGTGGGCGTCTTCACTATCGATGCAGTCGGAAAGATGGACACATCCGATTTTCTGGTGGAAGGCTCTAAAATTATAGACCGGATTATCTCCGTTGATGTAAAAATGGGCGGCATCGAAGCACATACCGGCATAGAGGTGTGGCAGCTTGAGCTGCGCCCGGTTCAGTAGGGCGCGAAACGCATCCAGGTCCCAGGAAGGTACATTTTCGAAATAAACAGGAACCGGCAGGCGCCTCAGATTGGCGAACATGGCCTCTTCGCTGGTGGGGATATTCATTTCGTCCAGATTGAGTTCCGGCGGATGGGCAATGACATGCCGGATATGAAGATCCCGGTGGTGTTGATTTAAAATGGAAATGGTTCTTTCGATGTTTTCTTCTGCATCGATACAGGAAAAATCCCAGCCGTCCTCTTCCAGCAATGGCAGGTGAAAGGCGGCGGTCATGCCGCGCAGGCTCACTTTGAGCGCATCCAGATCTGCAAAGGCCTGATGATTCAGCTCGACGAAACGAACGCCGAAGCGGTGAAGAGCGGCGATAATAGTTGCGGTCGACCATTTTTTGTAGGGCTCGACTGTAAATCCGATTAACATCAGCGCCTCACCATAACCACTATACCATGTTTCATATTGCCCCGTCCGATTGCCGGATTCCTCATCGTAGTAAAACAGCGATAACCAGATACAGCCAGTTAAGCGGTACCGCCACCAGCGCGATATAGCGGACGGTTTTGCGTTCGCCATCGGATAGTTGCAGGGATAGGTTTTTCCCCCAGACAGCGCCCACCAGCGAATTAATCGCCACCACAATCATGGCCATATATAGCAGGGTGAATAAGGGGCTGGCGGCAAATGCCATCCCTATTTCCAATTTGCTTAAATAAACCCCGGCCGAAGTCGCACCGCAAGCCGGACAGGGGATGCCGGTCAACAATCGGAACATACACGGCGGTATGAATGTGAGCAGAGCGGGGCAAAATTGTACAATCAAAAATCCAAGCACGCCGATGATCAGCAATGCCAATCCCGCCTGTAACTCAAAAAATTTTCTGGAACGAAAATGCAAATTCATTCGTATTAATTTTAAATGAGGATGCTGATCCGTAAGAATGATTCGGCGTTTACCGGTCAGAACATTTATTAAGGCAGTGATTCAAATTCCGAATGTTGATCCAACCACACGGGATTTGAATCGAATCACCTATCAAAATACGTCAAGCGCGATTTAAAATCAAGTCATTATTTGCGCTGCTGCTTGAGAAAAGGAGGTTCTATGCAACACCATTATCACTTTATAAAGATGCCCTTTACATTTTTGATCGTTCTGTTGTTCATATCCGTTTTTTCAGGTGGGGCCATCGCCGGAGAACGGGCCTGGCTGGGCGTGTATCTTGGTGATTATGAACCGGGCGATAAAGGTGTAAGCCATTACGGCGCTGTGATTGAACGGGTGGTGAAGGATAGTCCGGCGGAGAAAGCGGGACTGAAAGAAGGGGATGTCATCATCAAGGTGGATAATAAAGCCATTCGCGATGCTGATGATGTGACCAGAGATTTACGCAAATTGAAACCGGGAGACAAAGTTCAAATTCACGTGATTCGTGGAGAAAAGGATCTTACCTTCGAGGCAGAGCTGGGCGCAAAACCGGATTCTGAACAAATTTTTTCTCCCCGCAAAGGCCGTCTGATGATCAATTTATCCTCACCGTACCTCGGAGTCGAGATGCAGGACCTGAATCCCGATCTGGCGGAATATTTCAAGGTCAAGGCTGATGAGGGTGTACTGGTGACCCGGGTGATGGAGGACAGCCCGGCGGAAAAAGCTGGTTTGAAAGCCGGAGACATTATCACTGAATTCGACGGCAAAAAGATTTCCGAGGTCGACGATCTGTCCAAAGCCGTGCGCAAAGCGGAAAAGGATGAGGAAGTAGAGATAACCTACGTCCGAAAAGGACGGCAGGACCGAACCAGGGTGAAGCTTGAAGCTGATAAAAAGCGCCTTCGAATTTTCGGAGACTATGATGACGATGAGGACCTGCATTATTTCTACCTGCCGGATAAATCTCTGCGCATCGAATTAGATGATTTACATGAAGATTTAAAAGAGGGTGTATTACGCCTGAAAAAAGAGCTGCCCAGGGAAATTGAACTGGATTTTCGCTGGCATCAAAAAGAGAACATGGAATCGCTGCGGGAAGAGATGCTGAAACTCAAAGAAGAGATGAAAGAACTGAAAAAGAAGCTCAAAGAGGAATTGCAGGAGCAATAACATCAAGCGGCACAACCCATGGAGCCGGCTTTATGCCGGCTTTTTTTGTGTGCCGCCGCATACCCTCCTGCCGGCAGGGCGATCCATCATTTTGAATCCTGAATACCCTGTTTCGCAAAAGTGCGATTCTGCCTTGCATCACTCGATTTTATTTATTATTTTTAATTCAATTGTATGATACATCATGTACACCCAACAGGTAAACAATATGACAAAAATCCACTCGGCTGTTTTAGGCGCCACTGGCGTCGTCGGTCAATATTTTCTTCAACTGTTACGCCTGCATCCCTATTTCGAATTGACGGCGGTGTGTGCTGGCGACGCGCGCATCGGTCAACCATTGCGGGATGTTCGGCCTCTGACCAGAGACGGCATTCCGGAAGATTTCCACCATTTGCGTTTTTCAGCGATGACCGCCGAGGCGTTGCAACGAGCCGGTGTGAGGTTTGTATTTTCCGCTCTGCCGGCCGGTGTCGCTGCGGAAATCGAACAGCAGTGCGCTGAATCGGGTATTCATGTGTTTTCCAACGCCGGCGCTTTTCGCATGGCGGACGATGTGCCCATCCTCATTCCGGAGGTGAACGCTCCGCATCTCGACCTGATTCACACACAGCTTAAAAAACGCAGCGGTTTTATTGTAACCAACGCCAACTGCACCACCACCGGATTGGCCATGGCGCTGCAGCCGATCAGCGCACTGGGTATCAAAAAGGTTATCATCGCCAGTTATCAGGCCGTTTCCGGCGCCGGCTATCCGGGCTTATCGGCCATGGATATCATGGGCAACGTCATTCCGCATATTCAGGGCGAAGAGGACAAGGTAATCCGCGAGTGCGTCAAGATTTTCGGGCACTGCGACGGCACATCGATCCGGCCAGTGGCGTGGGAGGTGTATGCCCATTGTGTTCGCGTGCCGACGCTGATCGGTCACCTGATTTCCGTCCATGTCGAGCTACAGGAGAAGGGGGAGGCAGAAAAAATTGAGGCATTATTTGAACAGGCTACAGCGCCTAAAACAACGCAGGGCTTGCCCACAGCGCCCGACAGACCGATTATTTTGACCGGAGATGTCACGCGGCCGCAGCCGGACCGCGATATCCATGCGGGCGAACCGCGGCGCGCCGCCGGCATGGCGGTGGTGGTGGGCAAATTGCAGGTGCGTGGCCCGGTGGTGCGGTTTACTACATTGTCCAATAACCTCATTCGCGGCGCTGCCGGCGGCTCGGTGCTGAACGCCGAGC
>JAFGSU010000230.1 GCA_016934435.1 Candidatus Zhuqueibacterota bacterium
CTGCTCTACGGCATCGATGCCGTGCACGGCCATAATAATGTGAAAGGAGCAGTCATCTTTCCGCACAACATCGGCCTGGGCTGCACCCGCAATCCCGATCTTGTGCGCCAGGCAGCCGAAATCACCGCCCTCGAGGTTGCCGGCACCGGCATCAACTGGACGTTTGCCCCCTGCATTGCCGTGCCGCAGAACGAACGCTGGGGTCGCACCTATGAAGGCTTTGGCGAAACCGCCGATCTCACCGAGCTGATGAGCTCCGCTTCGGTGCGCGGCTTTCAGGGCGATACCCTGGGAACGCCGCAGCGCATTCTCGCCTGCGCCAAACACTATCTCGGCGACGGCGGCACCACCAATGGCGCTGATCAGGGCAACGTTGAAGTGGACGAAGCGACCCTGCGCCGCATCCACCTGCCCGGATACATCGCCGCCATCGAGGCGGGCGTCGGCACCGTGATGGCTTCCTACAACAGCTGGAAGGGAGAAAAGATACACGGCCACCGATACCTGTTGACAACCGTATTAAAAGAAGAACTGGGCTTCAAGGGATTTGTCGTCTCCGACTGGGCCGCCATCGATCAGCTGCCGGGCGACTATAACAGCGACATCGAGACCGCCATCAACGCCGGCATCGACATGGTGATGGTGCCGGAGCGCTATCGCGAATTCATCTCCGGCCTCACGACGCTGGTGCATCAGGGCAAGGTGGACACCAGTCGCATCAACGATGCGGTGCGGCGCATCCTGCGCGTCAAGTTTAAGATGGGATTGTTCGAGACGTGGCTGACCGACCGGTCGCTTACGGCAAATGTGGGCGGTCAGGCGCATCGTGAAGTCGCTCGAGCCTGTGTGCGGCAGTCGCTGGTGCTGTTGACAAAAAAAGACGGTACCCTGCCGCTGTCGCGTAATGCGAAGCGCATCCATGTGGCGGGCAATAGCGCCGACAACCTCGGCTACCAGTGCGGCGGATGGACCATATCCTGGCAGGGCGGCAACGGTGCCGTAACCACCGGCACCACCATCCTGCAGGCCATCCGCGCAGCTGCGCCCGGGGTCAACATCACCTACAGCGCCGATGGGCTGAATTCAACCGGCGCCGACATCGGCGTGGCCGTGATCGGCGAAACTCCCTATGCCGAAAGTCAGGGTGATCGCAGCGATTTGACCCTGGCGGCCAGTGTGGTTATGCCGATTCGCAACATGAAGCTGGCCGGCTTGCCGGTGGTGGTGGTGCTCATCTCCGGCCGGCCGATGTTGCTGAACAATATCCTGCCCTTTTGCGATGCCGTCGTCGCCGCCTGGCTGCCGGGCAGCGAGGGAGGGGGCGTCGCCGACGTCCTGTTCGGCGATTATGCGCCAACCGGCACCCTCAGCCATTCCTGGCCGCGCAACATGACGCAGATTCCGGTGAATTTCGGCGATGTGTCCTATGATCCGCTCTATCCTTACGGACACGGCCTCACATCGTTTGCGGACTCGCAGCCGGGATCGCCGCCGCTCTTTTATGCAGCTGCCACCAACGAAGGGGGCGACCGGATCACAGTCGCATTCAATAAGAAAATGGCAAATCCGGTCGATACTTCGGGTTCGGAATGGGATGTGAAGGTGAACGGGAAGGATGTTACGATTACGCAGGTTCAGCGTTGCGCACAGGACAGCGCCGCTTTTGTATTAATCCTGGCGGCGGTCGAAAAGCGGGATCAGATCACCGTGGCATACAGGGGCGGCTCCATAGCCGCTCTCGACGGCGGCGCGCTGGCGCCGTTTCCGGCGCAGGCGGTGTACAATCTTTTGAACGAAGCGGCCTCACTGCATTACCCGCCCTGTCGCATCGAGGCCGAAGATTACACCGCCATGCAGGGCGTGCAGAGCGAACCAACCTCGGATGCGGGCGGCGGTCTGAACGTCGGCTGGATCGACGACGGCGATTATATGGATTATTCCCTGGCGGTTGAGAATTCCGGCGCCTACCAGGTCGATTTGCGCGTCGCCGCGCTGAACACCGCCGGTAAGGTGCAGCTGCTCAATTACAGCACGCCTCTGGCCACGGTGGATTTGCCGGTCACCGGCGGCTGGCAGAACTGGCAGACCGTGCGCACGAGTGTCACCCTGCCGCGCGGCCGGCACTATTTGCGCGTCCTGGCCATTAAAGGCGGATTCAATCTAAATTATATGGATTTTTCTCTGGATACAACGGTCGATGATGCCGGCTCGCAGCCGTGCGGATATTATCTTAAATCCAACTATCCCAATCCATTCAATGAGGCAACGACTTTAACATTCGGACTGGCGCAGGATAGCCGTGTCCGCATCCAATTGTACGACATTCGCGGCGCCCGCGCGGCGGATGTTCTGGATGCATACAGGCCCGCGGGTGAACATACGATACATTATGATGCCCGGGACCTCGCCAGTGGTGTATATATTTGCCGCATGTCGGCCGGGGAGTATGAGGCGATGATCAAAGTATTGGCGGTGAAATAAGTATCATATGACCATGAGAGTATAAGGCTCGATCGTCCGGGGACTCTTCTACGGACGGAAGGTTGATCAGGGGCTTCAAGACCCGTTCGTCAGCGCAGGATTTTCGGGCAGAGGCCCGAGGTTAGTAGTTCCGACCAGGGAAGGGATTTCTTGGGCGATCGATCAGATGTCGCACACCTTTAAGGTGTACGACATCTGTAAAAAGATGCCGCCGATCTTGTTTTTATGGGGTTGGAACAAATTAATTCTCACTGAAACAAGGAGATAGACGCGAAAATAGCTTGGAAATTAATAAATTTGGTGCTATCCTTTTCTGGGTGAGGTAACCATGCAGTTTTTCGAGAAAAAGATATTACTATTTTGTTCGGTAGGTTTTATTTTTATTTATGCTCTAAATTTATCGGCAAAATGGAGACCTGTGAACACAGGTTTGAGCGGGGATGCGATCTATGTTAACACTATAACGGTTTTCAGCGACACACTCGTTATCGGTACAAACGGCGGCGTTTTCAAATCTTTTCCTGATGAGATCTATTGGAATTCCTTCAATCAGGGACTTGCAGCATTGGAAATCCTCACTTCCTTGAACAACGGAACGACCTTATTTATCGGGACAGGTACTTACGAAGGAGGCGTATTCCGCTGGGATTCTGAGACCGAAAGCTGGAACAGGGTGATAATGGGAATGTCAAATATGGCGTGGTACGTAAACGCGCTGGCGTTGTGCGAGAACAGTATATTTGCAGCGACGGAAGACGGTATCTGGACGATGCCAATTTATGGCAGTTGTTGGCAGAATGCGAGTTCCGGAATACCACGCGGCATGGGCGGCGGTCTGGGAATTTCAGCCATTTCATTGGCAGGTCATAACAATGTCATGTATGCTGGAGTCTTGGGAGCAGGTATTTTTAAATCCTCCGATAACGGAGAGAACTGGACAGGGATCAATACCGGATTGGACGGATATGCTCTGGATGTCCGGACCATAACTTTTGTTGACAACGATATATACATCGGCACCGATGGAGCCGGCATCTTAAAATCAACCGATGGGGGACAAGGTTGGGCCCAATGCAATTCCGGACTGACGAACCTATTTATCAGGGCGTTTGCTGTGAATGGTACGACACTTTATGCCGGCACAGATGGAAATGGCGTTTTTAAATCGACTAATGGAGGGGACAACTGGGGTGAAATCAATGCCGGATTTACTTTTCCTGTCAATGTGTATTCTCTTGTGATCCATGACGAAAATATATATGCAGCGACTTTTGGAAAAGGCGTATTTGTTAATTCACTGAATGCCCTTCGAGTTGAACAGGCACAGCCGGGCATGGCCAGACGTTTCGAATTGCAGCAAAACTATCCCAATCCCTTTAACGCATCAACGGAAATCAGCTACACTGTTTCTATCGCCGGCCCCATCACTCTTAATGTTTACGATATTGCGGGCAAATTGGTTCGCGTCCTAATTAATCAAATTCATTCTCCGGGCAATTATAAAATCGTATGGGATGGAACCGATCGGTTCGGACGGCTGCTTGCTTCCGGTCTTTATCTCTATCGACTCGACAGCCATTCGGGTACCTTGACAAAACAAATGCTATATCTAAAATAATATCAGACAATTAGGTGAATATTTAATAATTATAATACTTACAAGGCATAATAAGTCGATCGTCCGGGAACTCTTTCCCGGACGGAAATTTGATCGGGGGCTTCCAGCCCCGTTCATCAGAGCAGGATTTTCGGGCAGGGGCCCGAGGTTATTGGTTCCGCCCAGGGAACGGATTTCAGGCGCGATCAAGCCCAAAGGGGGATTTAGGGGGATTCTTTTAAGTTGTAGCACACCTTAAAGGTGTACTACAACTGACATCATTTAGGGGGATTCGCGCACCGCACCACAATCCCCCCTGGCCCCCGTTTGAAAAAGGGAGAGAACTGGTTTGATCATCCCGCAATCCGCCAGAGCAAACTGAATCACCCTTTGAAAAATATCCCTGTTTTCTGCCGGCATCAACCATCCCTGCCATTCCGCCTGTCGCTTGCATATCGATCCGCAGCCGACAGGACTGTCTTTCTCAACCTGATCGATTTCGGCGTCACCTCAACCATCTCGTCATCTTTGATGAACTCGATGGCGCGTTCGAGCGTCAGCGGCGTTATTGGCGCCAGCTGGATGGC
>JAFGSU010000231.1 GCA_016934435.1 Candidatus Zhuqueibacterota bacterium
ACTGCGGATTTATAAAGGAGATCAGAGGGCGAAGGCCGGATAACGAGGCCAGAGGGCGGAGAGCGGTGATCAGAAGGTAGAGGGCAAAGGGCGGAGATCAGAGGTCAGAGGGCGGAGGCTCGAGGGGGTAAAATTTGAGATTGAAGATTTAGATTTATGGTGCAAGAATAGGTTGGATTTCTTTTGATTTTAGGAAAGGAGCCATTCATGGGCATAAAAGAACTAACCATAGAGGAAATTAAAAAGCTGGATTCCACCCGGTTGATGGTAATATATGATGTTATTTTATCCATGAGAGCGGAATCTGAAAACGGCGGCAAGAAAAATTCCCGTGCTTATTTGAACGTCAGGGAGTCGTTGAAGACGATCCAGGGGGCGCTCTCTGATGACATTCTGCAGCATCGAGAAGATAGGTTATGAAATTGTATATTGACACGTCTGCGCTGGTCAAGTTTTTTCATGAAGAGGCGTGTACGCGTACGGTTAGTGATCTGATCGAAAATACGAACAATATGATATTCATTTCAGAACTCGCGAAAATCGAGTTTTGCAGTGCATTATTCAGACGATGCCGCAATGGAGAGATCACAAAACAGAATTTACAACGGGCCATTGCCGGTTTCGAGGATCAGATCGCCGTCTTTTACGTTGAGAGATTGGGGAGTGCGGTAATTATTCAAGCCGAGAAATTGGTAAAACAATACGGACTGGACAACGGCTTAAGAACTCTGGATGCTCTGCATTTGGCGACGTTTCACTTGATTTCCGGCAGTGATTGGTATTTTGTTTCAACCGATAAGCACCTTAACGCCTCGGCGGTGAAGATGGGATTTGCTGTTATTCATCCTGAGGAGGTCAAGTGATGCCCTATTGCTCGATACAGTGAGATAGGCGGGTGTCCTATGAAGCTGATAAGCAACGGGTAGATCAAGACTGGAAAACCCGCTCTATGAACGCGAAGAACGATGAAATCGACAGGCTGCCTGTAGCATTTCAGAAATATTTTTGGGATTGTGATTTTTTTAGTCTATCTGCAAGGAAGCATCGGCAATTCATCATCGAGCGGCTTTTAAATTTTGGTGATGACGATGCGCTTCAATGGCTTTTCAAACATGAGAAACGCGCGACGATTATAAACGTCGTTCAAAACAGCCGAAACATCAGCGACAAAACGAGAAACTTTTGGAAAATCCTGTTGAGTTGAGAAATCTTTATCATCAGGTCATGCCCGCTGATCAGCGCAGAAGGATTTGAGTGGATTTTACGCTTACCACCTATCGCAAACTGCTCGATGCGCTGATGGGCGCCGGGTATGCGGCTCAGACTTTTGCTGAATTTGTTGCCGCTGCCAAGCCGCGCGCTGTGGTTTTGCGGCATGACGTCGATCGGTTGCCCGGCAGCGCATTAACCAGTGCAATAATAACCCATGAGTTCAGGATTAAAGCCACTTATTTTTTTAGAATCGTTCCCGGGGTCTGGGATGAAAAAATCATGGCGCAAATAATGGTGCTCGGGCATGAGATCGCCTATCACTATGAGGATTTAACGATTACAAAAGGCGATTATGAATCAGCGATTCAACATTTTGCGCGAAACCTTGCACGATTCAGGACAGTCTACCCCTTGAAAACCATCTGCATGCACGGCAGCCCATTGAGCAAATGGGACAACCGGTTGCTGTGGACAAAATACGACTATCGCGATTTCGGCATCATCGGCGAGCCTTATTTCGATATCGACTATGATAAAGTAGCCTACTATACCGATACCGGCCGGAGATGGGACGGCGAGGCGGTGAGTGTGAGAGATAAACCTGTTTGTGAGGCGAGGGGGGGAGATTTGAGATGGAAGAGTGTCGGAGATCGGAGGTCGAAGGAGGCCAGAGGTCAGAGGTCGGAGGTCGGAGGGTCGAGGGGGGGATCGGGGAATGGGGCGTTGCAAAAGCGGGAGGTATCAGGTCGTGGATTCCCCAGGTTTCACTCGACTCATGAGATCATCGCGGCAGCGAAGAACGGTGCATTACCGCAGCAAATTATGTTCACGTTTCATCCGCAGCGGTGGACGAATAATCTATTTGCCTGGGTCAAAGAACTGGTTTGGCAGAATGTGAAAAATTGCGTAAAGAGGCAAATCAATCGGTAATAAATAATTTGTTTCCGTTTACTATGATGAAAATATATCGCGGAAGCATTCATTTGTATTGAAAAAATCACTCTCGTCATAAATCGCCAGCAATCCTTCTTGCAGCACAACGATACCGGTTTGGCGCTGAAGGTTGAACGCAAAATTTATAGGTTGCACCTCACTGATCACTGCTGATGTTTAAGTATAACGATAAAGTATTTTCCGATCTCGTCAAACTCATTCGTTTTTATCTCCAGCCGGCATCAACGCCGCATCCCATTCTGCAAACATCCGAACGGGAAATATTCATCAAGGCGCGATACGCAGGTCTTTTACCCATTCTCAACACGATACCGCTACGAGAACAATTTTCTCAGCAGACTCAAAAGTCGCTCCGGCGCGCCTTTCTGCACGGTGCGGTCCACTATGCCCGGTTAACCCGTCATCTGTCGGAAATTTTGACTGCATTTTCACAGCAGGGAATTGTCGCGATTCCATTCAAAGGAGTGGTCTTGTCTCAGCAACTTTATGGTGACCCCGCTTTTCGTTCATGCGCGGATATCGATTTCATGGTAAAATCCGCTGATGTTCTGTTGGCCGTGGAGGCTTTGCGCAATCGAGGATACGAGTTTTCTTTGCCATCAATAAAGCGACACTATCTGTCACTCGTCGAGCAATTGGACTATTATGAATTCGGCAATCGGCAAAACGGCGTACTGGTGGACTTGCAGTGGCCCAAAAATAAGGGTTATTGTCCGCATCCTCTACCGGAACAAGAATTATTTTTCGCCACCCAACTGTTGGATTTAACGGGCGAGCGGATATCGGCATTCATTGATCCCATCGCGCTTTATTATTTATGCACGCATGGCGCGAAAAATTCCTGGTGTGAATTACGGGCGCTGATCGATATATCCAGGGCGATGGAAGTGTGGGACGACGCCATATGGAGCGAAGCTGCGAAAATGATGCGCGCCAGAGGTATATTAAACATGATGATGTGCGGCGTATGGCTGGCTCATCAATTATTTTGCGTTGATATTCCAGCGACGGTTTCAAATTACACCAATGGTTCAGTGAGACGGCTCTCCGAAAAGATTCGTCACCACTGGCTGCGCTTTGGTTTTACGCATCCTCAGGCCTTGAAACGGTTCTATTGGGATTTGTGTTTTCGGGAAAGCATGATAGAGAAATCGCATTATCTCGCATTCAGGCTTAGACCGACCAAGACCGATCTCATCGGCAGGGAATCTAAAATGGCGGTAATTTATGCTAAAAGGTTTTCTCGCATCCTGAAGCGGAAAAAACTACCGGTTTCGGTCGACGATGCAGGTTAGAAAACGGCTTGTCATCGACGTGGGACATCCGGCGGAGGTGCACCATTATCGTTGTTTTTATCGAGAATTACGGTCAATGGGTTGGAGGTGCCTGTTCGTTGCGCGCGACAAGGATGTGACGCTTTCTTTATTGCGCAGCCATCATCTCCCCTATGTGACACTCGCAAGCAATCGGGGAGGGATTCTTAGTAAAATCGTTCAGCTACCGTTTATTTTTTATCGATTTTATCGGATCGTCAGGCGGCTTCGACCGTTTATGGCCGTCAGCGCCGCCTCTTTGCACTGCAGCTGGGTATGCCGGCTGCTTGGTATTCCTCATATAGCGTTCATCGATACCGAATATCGACCTATGATCGATCCATTTTCGTTACCCCTCATCGACGTCAAGGTCACACCACATTGCTATTATCGTAGACTCGGCCGGAACCATTTCCGCTATGTCGGCAATCACGAGAGCGCCTATTTACACCCCCGGCGATTTAATCCTGATGCAGCGGTTTTGAGTGAATTAGGATTGTCGACAAAAGAATCGTTTGTCATGGTCAGGTTTGTGGCGTGGAAAGCCTCGCACGACGCCGGTCAACCACGCATGAGTGATGCCGAACGAGCGGCATTGGTCAGGGGCATTGCTGAACACAAAAAGGTGTTCATCGTTTCGGAAACGGCATCGATGCCGGAATGGCGGCCGTTTATTTTTCCGCTTTCGCCTGATCGGGCGCTGCACGCTCTCGCTTTTGCGGATATCTATATCGGTGAAGGCACGACCATGGCGGCTGAAGCGGCGGTGTTGGGAGTTCCCGCAGTATTGCTGAATTCTCTGCGCGTCGGTTACTGCCTCGAAGCGGAGAAACACGGCATGCTGTTTCGTTATAACGGTTTTTCGCCGCAAGCAAAGCTCAAGATAGAAGAGCTATTGAGCCTTGATCATCCCAGATCGGCGTTCGAGGAAAAACATCGGGCTTTCATGTCCGATAAGATCGATGTGACGTCGTTTATGACCTGGTTCGTGGATCACTATCCGCACAGCCGCCGGGAACTGGAAAAAGAGCCGGATTATGCTTTGCGATTTAGATAAAAAATTGATATATTTATTGATTCCAGTGCTGATGAATGAGTATACGATACCGGTGTTTTTTTACGAGTCCTGTTAGGGTCTTTGCCATTCATCCATAAAACCTCTTTACCTGGCTCGTCTTGTTAATCGTTATGATGATGCCGTTGTGATTAAATCAGGGGGCGTTGGTTATGAAAATGATAATTTATCTTCTTGATTGGCTGCTGCTGAATATCATTTACTTATCCGTCCATTATGGCCTGACCGGCACACTCAGCTTGCCGCCTTCTCATATTAAATTATTGCTGTTGATGCACGGCGTGTGGTTGTTGCTGGCGATTATAGATCACAAATTCTCAGGACGGCAGATTCACAGTTTCCGCGATATTTTGCTCAAGCTGGGCCGCATCACGCTGCTGATGCTCTTTCTCACCACTTTTATCCTGCTGTTGCTGGATTTGCGCGATTTCCATCGTCAATATATCCTCTATACGTTTGTACTGCTCTATCTGTGCGAAATAGCCGTGGCCATTCTTTTCAGACGGCGTATCCGTTTGGATATCAAAAAAAACGGATTATCCGGCCGGGCGCCGCAGCGGCTTTCCTTCACTTTGCTGTCGGCGGACCTGCTGGTTTTTTTGCTGTTGTTTCTTCTGGTCCATTATTATAAATATCACACCTTTATTTTCCAGGAACGGGAATGGCAGCTGCTCTTCATCATGCTGGGTGTCTGGTGGTTGAGCGCGCACTGGACCGGCAAATTCTTACATCGCCAACATCTCAATTTTTTCTACGCCTACGAGCCTTTCATCAAAGCGGCGTTCATCACGGCCTCGGCGGCGGCGTTGCTGGTCTATACCTTCGAGCTTTTTAATTTTTCCCGCACGATATTATTCGCGCCGGTGCTGTTGCTGCTGATCATCGAACTGCCCATGGCGCTCGCCTGGCTGGGAAAGCGCGGCGGAGCATCCCAGCCGCAAGACGTGGAAGATGCCGCCCAGGTGGCTCACATCATGCAACTGGAATCGATGGCGGC
>JAFGSU010000232.1 GCA_016934435.1 Candidatus Zhuqueibacterota bacterium
CAGGGATACAAAGCCAGTCGCCGTAGTTGTTGCCCAGTTCGCTGCTGCGAATACCGTTGGGATTGGTCCGCTGTATATACTCCAGCCAGGCGGTCATCGCGCGAAAATGGCGTTCGATGATGCGGGTATCATCGTAAACCCGCCAG
Source organism: Candidatus Zhuqueibacterota bacterium (assembly GCA_016934435.1). Classification (GTDB taxonomy): domain Bacteria; phylum Zhuqueibacterota; class Zhuqueibacteria; order Residuimicrobiales; family Residuimicrobiaceae; genus JAFGSU01. The sequence continues at coordinate 147 of JAFGSU010000232.1, forward strand.
AGCATCCAGGGGATGATAATGCCCGCATCGGCCCAGCCCGCAGCGCCGCCCAGGCCATCCAGCCCGACAAAGTTATCACCTTCCCGCAGGCGCGGGGCTGTGTCCGGAAAGATCCCGGCCGGCGTTTGTGCGTCTTCCACGTCCACCATCCATTTGGTAAAAAATGCCGCGACATCCATATTATAAGTTGCCGTACGCGAAAACACCTGCGCATCGCCCGTCCAGCCGAGGCGTTCATCGCGCTGCGGGCAGTCGGTCGGGACGCTCAGGAAATTATCCTTCTGGCTCCAGAGGCCGTTGAGCCAAAGCCGGTTAATGCGGGGATCTGAGCAGTCAAACCGTCCCGCAGGAGGGGTTGCCGAATGAATAACGCAGCCGGTGACCGTGCCATCAGGAGGTTGCGTATCGAGGCCACTCAGTTCAATATATTGAAAACCGTGAAAAGTAAAGCGGGGCTGCCAGATTTCCTGGCCTCGGCCGCTGAGTATATAGACATCGGCGGCTTTGGCACGGCGCAGGTTTTCGGTATAAAGTGTACCGTCCGGATTCAGCCGTTCTCCGTGCCGCAGTGTGATGCGCGTGCCGGCAGGGCCTCGGGTTTTCAGCCGGACCCACCCGGTAATATTCTGGCCAAGATCATAAATCCAGGTGCCGGGGGCGCTTTTGCGGACCGAAACGGGAGTTATCATTTCGATGAGTTGAACGGGTTCTGACCGTTGAGAAACTAATGGAACGTCCGGCGATGATACGGTGCGGACATTGGACCAGGCGCTGTCGTCATAGTCGGGCAGATCCCAGCCGGGAAGTTCACGACGGGCATCGTATATTTCACCCATCATGAAATCCGATGACAGCATCGGTCCGGCGGTACATTTCCAGGAGTCGTCTGTTGTAATCATCTGTGTTGAACCATCGGCCAGTGTAAGTTCCAACTGGACAAGCAGGCTGTTTTGGAGCCCATAACGTCCGCGTGTTTCCTGCCAGCCGACATAGCCGCTGTACCAGCCGTCTCCCAGAATTGCACCGAAAACATTTTCACCGGCCCGCATCATTTCGGTGACATCGTAGGTTCGATAGTGAATGCGCTTGTCGTAGTCGGTCCATTCAGGTACGAAAATATCGTTGCCGATGCGCTGACCGTTGATGGATAGTTCCAGCAGCCCCCGGGCGCTGGTATACAGAGTCGCTTTTTGGATTGTGCCGTGGGACGTGAACACTTGGCGAAACCACGGCGGTGTTCCCGGTTCGGTGAGGGTGGCTCTTTTAGCGTGTTCGGCCCGCTCAAGATAATCCGGGTCGGCGGCAATCCAGTCCGCCTGCCAGTCGCTGCCTTCCAGCAGGCCCATCGTCCACATGGCTGGTTCAGATACGATGGATGTGCCCTGATCGTCCCAGATTTCTACCTGCCAGTGGCACGTCATGCGGGATGTCAAAAGGGGTCCTTCATAGATGATATGCGTGGTGCGGTCATCGTCGATGCGTCCGCTGTCCCATAAATCGGCTCGGCCTTCGGCAAGAATTTGTGCTGAGGATGCCACGCGCACACGCCGGGCAGACTGATGTGTCCCGCGGCGGTCAGATTCGATGATCCAGCTTAAGCGAGGCTTTTTTTCGTCGATTCCCAGCGGGTTGACCAGATATTCACAGCGTAAATGTGTTGCTTTTGTCACCGAACTCAAATTGAATCCTCTAATCCGTCTACGCGTATCTCTATTCAGGTTTGCCTGAGTGCTCGTTCCTGTATCCAGATAATGGTTGCGGCAAACCACCTTAGCAACCCATCACTCTAAAGTCCATTATATCTTTCCAAAATGATAGATTCATGCCTGTATTTTTGAAAAAAATCGCCACATCCTTAGAAATGCAATTGGACTGCAGGTTGCTGACTTGATTAACAACGCTTCCCACGGCCGCCTGTTACAGAGCCATCCGAATGTGATAAACGCTTTTGTGCACTCATTTCAGTTTTCCTTATCACCTTCGGATTTATGACGATTCGTATTTGAATGCAGAAAGTCTGTTTTCTGTCAAGCTGGATTTTTCCCGGCAATCATATTACAACTACTTGAAGAAGGAATTCATGTGATTGGTTTCTCTTCTCCAGGTGCCCTAAAGGACAAGCTATGATTCGTTCCCAAATTTTTGCTGCTGATGCCAAAGCAGAATTAAATTATGCAGCAGAAAACTTCTAAAAATTGGTCGGGAACTGGGATTTTTTGAATTCAGGACAAAATAAGTTATTATTTGGCCTCATTGCTGTGTTGCGCAAAAATACTTAATCTATTGCGCGAATTCCTTTTTTTTGGCTATTTTAGAGGATGTATATAAGAATATGACAAGTTATTTCTTTATTATGGGGAGATCTTACTTATATTTTCTCTATAATAGAAACAGTGGAGTAACTCTCTAAACAGTATTATACTTTGAAAGTATTATACAAGGCTTGAGCGATTGTCCTAATAAATGAAATGGCGGAAAAATATCTTGAGGAGATACTGACGTGTATTTGACTGTAAACCCTGTTTCCACAAAAACATGCTCACTCAATAAGAAGGCATTCACACTTATCGAACTGTTAGTTGTGATTGCTGTTATTGCGCTGCTGATGGCCATTATCGTTCCTGCGTTAAATCTGGCCAAACGTAAAGCAGCCTCCGCTGTCTGTCTTGCTAATGTGAAGAATATGGCGTTAGCCTGGTATACGTACCAAGAGAACAATGATGGTCGTGTTGTAAGTCCTAATACTACAGATGTGGATATTAATGGAAATCATGCTGACCCGAGTCAACCCGGATGGGTTGCAAATCCGATCCGGCCAAACGGGACCATGTGCAATGGGGGGGAAGGCCCCAACGCTCCTGTGACGGACGAAGATGAAATTCGAGGTATCGAAAAGGGCGCGCTGTATGACTATCTGGAAGCTCCGAATGTCTATCATTGTCCCGCTGACAATCAGCGACAAAGCAAAATAGATTACAGTAATATCTTTCGAACCTATTCGAGTCCGCGGGGCCTGAGAAACTTGAAATTTTCCAGAATAACACAGCCCGGAATGCGTTTTTGCTTTATCGAGGAAGCCGAAGGTCGGAATTGGAATATGGGAAACTGGGATTTTTACAACATGGATGAGGACGGTTTCTGGGAATGGCGGGATCCGGTCGGCGACAATCATGGCGATAGCGGTGTTTTGGGTTTTTGTGACGGGCATGCAGAGGTTTATAAATGGCAGGTACCGTTTACCTTGGGTCGTGTTCGCTTCTTTCATGAAAATGATGCAGTCATGGGCTATGGATTTGGTGGCCTCAATGATGTATATTCTCGCGATGATCTTGCGTTGGAGGCGCCTCTTGCTGAAAACGACAGTGATATTGCCTACATCGCCAAGGGGTGGGTGCGCCGCAAATAACAAAGAAGTCGGCAAGGTAAATGGGCGTGAAGTTCGAAGTTTTACCAGGCGGTGTCGAGGAACATGAGGTATAATCTCGCATGTAGAATTCAACTGAGTTTTTGCCGGGATTTCTTTTTTTATCGGTATCAAGACCTGAATATGCATTTTATTCCGGTCTTTTTTTATCTGCCGGAGTGGTTTCAGTTCAGGCGATTGCGAGATGACGGGCGCAATCCGGAGATAATAGTCTCAATCGATCTAAGCCATCTACAGAATAACTTTTTCATTTCTCTATCGCCCTGAAAACCACCCGGTCCGGTTCCTGTAACCGGCTTATCAGCGGAGATGATAAAAAATAAATTCCGTTGGCAGAAACACCTTGCTTGCTGCGGCGCAGACGGCATAATAGCAAATAAAGAATCAAAGAATGGACCTCATATATCAGGAGGCATTTGGATGAAGACGTATGGATTGATCGCTCTGTTCGCGCTGCTGTTTAGCCATCTGTGTTTTGCGCAGCCAGACAGCGTCGAAAAATGGGGCATGTACGAACTGTCGCTGCCCGGGCCTGCGGCGGGTAATCCCTATGTTGGGATTCAATTCAGCGCTGTATTTAAAAAAGGCGATCAAACCTATGAGCCGGAAGGGTTTTATGACGGCACCGGCATCTTCAAAGTCCGTTTTATGCCCAACGCCGAAGGGCTTTGGACCTATCAGACCA
>JAFGSU010000233.1 GCA_016934435.1 Candidatus Zhuqueibacterota bacterium
AGTGCGGCGAACAGAGCGACCAGAATCGTCAGGGGACCGCCCACCAGGACGAAATATAGCGTGTTGAGCAAGGATTTCCAAAAAAGGGGATCGTGGAGCAGGCGGCTATAATTATTCAGGCCGATGATGCGAACACGGGAAAAATCGCCCAGCGAGTAGATATCAAAATCGGTGAAACTCATCAAAAAAGCCGCTGCAACCGGCAAAAAGAAAAAAATGAGCAGGGTAGCCAATGCCGGCGCCAGGAAAAAATAGGGTATTAAACCGTTCTTTCGCATGCGCACAACGTCCTCAGGCGTACATGATACGATTAGGGCTTTTTTCTAATATAGCAATCCGCGCTGAATCATCCAGCGTCTTTTTTCCAGAATGCGGTCCACATCCCGGTTCAATGCTTTCATGGCCTCTTTAAGGGTCATGCGCTCAAAAATGACCAGTTCCAGATATTCCTGCAACTTGACGGCCACCTGTTCCCACTCGGCAATTTTGGGCGTCGGCATAGCCCCTTCCAGTTGCCGATAAAAAGCCATGATTTCATCATCCTGTTGTATTTCATCCACGTTCCAGGCTTCCCGGACGGCGGGGAGGTCGCGCGTTAATTCGAAAAAATGGCGCTGTGTTTCGACCCGGGTCAAATATTCGATGAAAATCCAGGCCTGGCGATGATGCGGACTCTGACTGAAAATAACCAGACTGGCTCCCCCGGCTGTGGAAGCGCCGTTCAATCTCGCCGGCAACGGCGCCGTCGTCCAGCGATCCTGCAAATCCGGTGACCGCTTGCTCATTTCATTTACATTCCAGGGGCCGGTTATCATCATGGCAAATACCCCGTCGCTGAACCCCTGATAGACGTTGGCCACTTCGCTCATGTTCATGATGGCCAGTTTTTCACGAAAAAATTGGATGTAAAATTCGAGCGCTTTGAGGGTGGCGGGATCATCAAACGCGCCATAACAATCATCATCGCGCAGCAGCCGTCCCTCATTCTGCATAATTAAAATAACCGGCACCTGCCAATCATTAAATCTCGTCGATAGAAACAGGGCGTAGGGACTCTGACCGGATTGTGTTAGTCTGCGGGAGACCTGCAGCCAGTCATCCCAATCTTTTGGCGCATGCGCGTACCCCACTCTTTCAAACAAATCCGTTCGGTAAAACAACAGCCGGGTATCCACATACCAGGGGATGCCGTAAACGTGTCCATGGATGACGTTGGTCTCCCAGATGCCGGGGAAAAACGATTCCCGGGATACCGTGCTTGACTGCAAACAGGAGTCCAGCGCCATGATGGCGCCGATGGCCTGGAATTCCGGTATCCAGGTGTTGCCCAGCTGGCAGACATCGGGATAGGAACCGCCGGCGAATGCGGTGAGGAGCAAATCGTGTGCGGCGCTCCAGGGTATGGCCTGAACCCGAACCTGTATATCAGGATGGAGCGCGTAAAAGGCCGGCAGTAGCGACTGAATATTTTCTCCCTCCGCTCCCATGGCCCAGAAGGACAGCACCGTCCGCGATTGATCCGAAGACCGGCAACTGCAGAGAGTCAGCACAATCAGCACAATGTAACGGTATTTATTGCGAAACAGCATGCGTCGCACTTTCGAAAAAATGTAACCGTTTACATAATTAATTTAACAGGAAAATGTAAAATGTCAAGGAGAATCGTAGGAATTAAGATAGTATGACGCCGATTCCGCGGCTTTTAGTTATTGCCATGCTCGGCAAACGAGCCGCATCCGGTTAACACCGATTCCGAGTAATATGCGTGGCCTTGACAGCCGACTCAGGGCAATCCACTGCCGGCGCCCAGATGGGCGTTGTTGAACCAGAGCACGTAATCCCTGCTGGTGCTGTATCCGTCGAGATTGATATCCGAAAGCACATATCCATCCTCACCATCACGCGCATTGTTCAGCCAGAGATTGTAATCACCGCTGGCGATGGATTTATCGGCATCCATATCGCCGCCGTGAACGGCCCATATGCCGGTCTCCACCGCGAGGGCGCCGCAGTTGTTGTAATATTTATCCAGGCCGGTGGTGAAATCGTGGGTCTTGCTGTTAATGCCATCGAACAGATATCGGCTGGAGCTCATAGCGGCCAGATGATTGCGGTGTTGCACGACCAGATAATAATCACCCGAATCAATAGGGATTTGCAGCACCTCCCCGCCGGTTTGCGGATTGATGAGCTGGCCATCGTTGCGCAACCAGACGCTGCAGGCGCCCTGAGAAGTCGAGGTTGGTGTCCGTCGCACATTCAGCAAAAGCCAGTCGACGATATTGGTAGGAATACTCGTAGCGGTATATGGCGCCTCTGGGTAGGGTGACTGCAGAGGCAATAGATTATTGGCCCGCAGGGTGGTGGACATGGTGTGAGTTGCGGTGTTATAGGCTCCCTGCAAAAAAATGCGGCTGCGCGCCTGGATAGTGGGATTCTGCCGGCCATAAATGCGCAGATTACCGTAGATGACCCCTGGCTGCGCCGCATAACCCCAGATGAGATTGTCCTTGCCGATGAGCAAATACTTGAACGGTTCAATTTGCCCGGAAAAAGGCAGCGTCGAATAGACCACTCCGTCCATGGAACAATAAATAGAACTCCTCGTCCAGGTGATTTTAAATTGATGGATATCCGCAAGGTTCCAGGTATGATCCTCGATGCAGCGCTGTTCATCGCGGGTATCGATGCCGCGCGCCGCAGCCAGGAACTTGAATCCGGCGGTCACCCCCGGATTGGTGGAATAAGCGATGCCTGTACGGATGTTGCACCACGAACCATCGGTGTAAAAAATATCCTTGTTATTGTAATACACCCGCGAATAGAGATTGATGATATGCAATTTTAAATCTTCCACATACTGCGAGGCCGGATCGAAATTGGTGACATCGATGACAAAGGTGCCTTCGTACGGAAGCGGTTCCGCCAGGGTGATGGTCAGCTGACTGGCGCTGGTGCTGGCCTGCCAGCCTTTTCCGGCGATGTAGGCGCCACCGCTGTTGACAATGGTCTCACCGGCTGTGGGCGTGCCGTTTAACAACGAGTGAGAATAGATCAACCGCGTATGACTGGGTTGCGCGATGGCAAAAGAAGCCCATAAAAAAACGGCCGTTATACCCAGATAGTTATGGCGGAACTGGTACCACTTTTTGGCTGCATAATATCCCATGACCATCCTTTCCGTTTAGCGCCTGCTCCGGTTTTGCTTGTTAATACCGACTGAAAATATCCCGTTCATTCAATCCTGCATGCTGTCCAAAAAATTTATTTCGTCTTATCCATAAAGATTCCTTGGAATTGCATAAGGATATAGCAATCCACTTAAATATAATCAATTTTTCCGAAATCAGTGTGACGCAGTTATCATTTTGTTCGATTTTCCGTTAAATAGGCGTTGAATATTTATAGCAGTACAATTCACAAAAGCGTTAAACCCCATCAGGGGTGAGATGTTGAATGATCAATCCAGAAGACATATCACCCCCAACCTGGATAAACCGGAATTTTTATAGGGCGATCAGGCTGATTGCCTATAAATTGTTTACCACTTTGTATAAAAAAAAATCGATAAGATTTAAATGGCTCACAAAAATGGAACGATCAAAAAAAATGTCCTTTTTATGCCCTTTCCCTTTTGTGCCTAAATCCACTCAATTGGATTTTAATCGAGCGATCAGGCTGATCACCCAACAATTTTTAACCATTTTGCATCAAGAATAATTACAAAGATACTAAAGGAATTTGAGCTTGATTAAAAAATTAATTAGATGTGAAATCCCGGGGTCGCAAAAAGCACGACCCGGGGTTGATTCTACGTTTTTACACACCCTCAGGAGCACTGGACGAGATTGATTCATAGCGTCTTTGCGTCTTCGCGCCCTTGCGTTGGATTTTAATTTTTAATTCCAAGCCGCAAGGTAAATTCACGGCATCGCTGCCGCAAACGAACGAGGGATCTGGATTTTGTAGATTTTTTCGACTTTTGGGACAGTCCCGAATCCACTTGCGCGGCTCACTCTGCGACAAACAGAACCCGAACATCCGTCGGGGCAGCCGGAGGTGTTTTATCTTCCCCTTCTCCCACAATGTATACTTGCCCGTGGCCGGATGCGCCGAGGTGGACAGCCGCACAGCGCTGCCGTTGTTCGCCAGTTCCGCTCTTTTGATCGTGACATCGGAATCGATGCGATAATTATTCTCTGTGGTCGCAGAGGTGGCGTCCAGAATTTCGCTGAATTCGGCGAGTAAAGTGGAATCATCCAGTACCGTCACGGCCAAAAGATCGGGCGGCTGCAGGTCGGCATTGGATTCGCCGGTGCTGTAGATGCGCAGATCAAAATAGATGGACCCGGGTTGGGCGCAATAGCCCCAGATGAGATTATCCCGGCCGATCAGGACATATTTAATGGGATCCTCCTGGCCCTCGAATGGAAACACAACCAACGTCTTTCCGTCCAGCCCGCAATAAATCTTTTGCGTCGTCCAGGTGATGCGGAATTCATAAGTGCGGCCCAGATACCACTGATAGTCCTCGATCACAGCGACCTCCTGCGCGAGTCTTTGCCGTGCGGGGCGCATAAAAATTTTAAGCCCGCCCGGCCCGGAGCCGACGAATACAATTCGTGAGTGCGAATATTGGCCCAGGAGGCATCGGTCTCATAAACCTCTTTGTTGTTGGATGCAATCTGTGAATAGAGATTGATGATGTGCTGTTTAAGTTCCGGGACCACCTGCATAGTGGGATCGAAATTGGTGACGCGGATGGCCAGCGTGCCCTCCGAAGGCAAGGGCTTGCCGAAAAGGATTTGCAGTTGACTGATACTGTCATCGGCCTGCCATCCCTGACCGGGCAGGAACTTGCCGCCCTTATTAATCACGGTTTCGGTCATGGTGCGCCGGCCACTGTCGAGATAGTGCGAATAGATCAGACGATTGTGCTCCGGCTGCGCAAAAACCCCGAAAGCGATTAAAAGAAGGATAACCACCGAATGGCGTAATTTATTTACCTGCATACCCGTTTCCTCTGCTTATGTCCCGAATACTCTGTTGATCGGCATACAATATGCCATCTACGAAGAAAAACATTATTGACCGTAGCCACCGATTCTCTATATGTGGCATGACGGCACCATATTCATAAAAAATAAATATTTGTCTTAATTTATTAATTAATATTAACTTATTCCCTCACAGAACGTGGTCTAAAACGATGGCATTATCGAATTGATACAAGGTGAGCAAATTATAGGCCAGAAATTTTTCTACAGGATGATCATCAGAAAAATGGATGATTGCCAGATTTATTTTGGCAACTTGTACGCTTTGTCGTACCGCCGGTAGCAGCAATTCGATGAAAACAGAACGCAAAATGACGTCGTGGCACAAAGAAACAAAGTAGTCCCCTGTGTATTTGCGGGATTAATGGCTTTGCGCCTTCAAGCAGGTCTGGAGGCGTTAACGAAAACGACATGTGATTTTTGCTCAGGTCCGTCTCATTCCTTCATCGCACTTTGACGATTCTATAACACTCGCCGACAGTGTCGCCGGCGCGCAAAAAATACAATCCCACCGGCAGCGCATGGGTATCGAGAATAAAACGATTCGACCGCCCGCCTCCAAGCGAACGTACGGCCACCCTCTGCCGCCGCCCCAACAAATCATACAGCGCAATATCGCTTTCTTTAACGGTTTTCGACATCCCGGCAATGGTGATCCGATCCGTGAAAGGATTCGGGTATATCGACAATTCAAAGGCTTCCGGAACAGCCGGTTCCGCGGCCACATCCGTGAAAGCCCGTGTATAAAACCTGTAAGTGAAAGACTCCCGTGGCACCCTGGCAATCCAGAACACGACGACGCCGCTTTTGACCTCCGCGTTGCCCTGCGGTAACGTGTAGGCGGACCCCCACAACAT
>JAFGSU010000234.1 GCA_016934435.1 Candidatus Zhuqueibacterota bacterium
ACCTGCAACATGCACCAGGGCTGGCCTAAATTGACGCAAAATTTATGGTATGCCACGCCTGATAGCGGTCTGGCTGCTTTGGTATATGGACCATCGCAGGTGCAAGCGAAAGTGGCCGACGGCGTGGAAGTATGTTTTACCGAAGCAACAACCTATCCATTCAGCGAGACCATCCATTTTAAATTCACCTCATCCAAACCCGTGGTTTTCCCGCTGCATCTCCGCATCCCCGGCTGGTGCGCAAAAGCACAGGCGCTGATCAACGGCGATCATTTCGATGATTATAAAGGTGGCCAAATTATTCGAATCCATCGCGTCTGGCAAAACAATGATGCCCTGGAACTGATTCTGCCCATGACCGTGCGCATCAGCCGCTGGTGGGATGCGGCCGCTGCGGTGGAACGCGGTCCGCTGGTATACAGCCTGCGCCTTGGCGAATCATGGAAATGGATCGAGAGCCAGGATAAATGGGGCGATTACTGGGAAGTACATCCCACGGATGATTGGAATTATGGTCTGCTGGAAGAGGCGGTAAAAAATCCGGAGCAGGGATTTAAAGTCGTACAGCAGGATCCGGCGCCTATGACGCCCTGGAATTTGCAGGATGCGCCCGTTAAAATCATGACGAAGGGCAAGCGCATTCCCGAATGGCAACTCTATCAGAACAGCGCCGGTCCGCTGCCGTGGAGCCCGGTGACAAATCTGCAAGATGAACCGACGGTCGAACTGACCCTGGTGCCCTATGGCTGCACTACGCTGCGCATCACCGAATTTCCGGTAGTGCGATAGCGATTTGAAATCCGTATGCTGTTTATCAGAATAAACCAATTATCGGAAATATAACACAATCAAAAGAGGTGAAAAATGGGAAAAATGTGGTGTAAAAGAGTGGGATGGATCGCCCTGATATCGATTTTTTATGCTGCCGGAGCATTTGCACAGGCCGTGTCGGTGGAGGGCGACTTTTTCCCCGATATTCTGGGCTACCAGACCTTCAAATGCGACTTTCACATGCATACGGTTTTTTCCGACGGCGACGTCTGGCCGACACTGCGGGTGCGGGAGGCCTGGTCCGAGGGATTGGATGCCATCGCCATCACCGACCACATTGAATCACAGCAAAAAGCCGAGTACGTCAAAGGGGATCGCAACACCTCCTATCAACTGGCAGCCCAGACCGGAGAGCAGTATGGCATCACCGTCATCCCCGGGGGAGAGATAACCCGCAGTATGCCGCCCGGCCATCTGAATGCCCTGTTCATCAAAGATTGCAATCCGTTGCAGACGCGCAGATGGCAGGATGCGGTGGCCGAAGTGAAAAAACAAGATGGCATCCTGATCTGGAATCATCCCGGCTGGGAAAGACAACAGCCGGACGGCATCGCTCGCTGGTATCCGCAGCACGATTCTTTGCTGCAAATGGGCATCCTGGTCGGCATCGAAGTGGTGAACGGCAACGATTACTACCCTGAAGCCCATCAGTGGTGTCTGGATAAAAATCTGGCGATGTTCGGCAATACCGATGTGCACTCATCCATCTACGATCACCCGGATGTGGATATCATCAAGCACCGCCCCATGACCCTGGTATTCGCGCGAGATAACTCGGCAGCTGCCTTGCGCGAAGCGATCATCGATAGAAGGACCTGCGTGTACTGGAACGATTTCCTGATCGGTGAAGAACGCTTCCTGCGAGCAATTTTTGACAGCGCCATCGTCATCAAAAACAGAAAGGCCGATCTTATCGGTAGAAATAGCTTCCGCACCCAGGTGATCAATAATTCCGGATTCACTTTTAATCTACAACTTGAATCGCTGGATCCGTTAGTGGAATACAACCGCACGATCAGGCTGAAACCCGGATCGAAAAACATACTGTCCCTCCGTTCGAGAAATTCGAGGCAAACGATCGTCGAAAAAGTAAAAATTCATTATAAAATAACCAATATGCTGGTCGGTCCCGGCAAGAGTCTGGTGATTCCGGTTGCGTTTGATTTGAACATAAAGGCCAAAGAATAGTCGGGTGCTGAGCAATGGATCTCACCTTTTTCATGGGATCACAATCAGTCGTTTTGCCGCCTTGCATACATCAAACCTCTGAATAAAGGCTGTATTATGGGAAAAAAGAAAAAAGTGGACTCGAAAGAAATCGGACTGGAGATGGGTCTGATCCTGGCAAAGTACTTTTTCGATAAGGAACATCTGCACTATGGATACTGGACGGACGATCTCGAAGTAGATTTTAATAATCTGCCGCAGGCGCAGGAGAATTATTCCCATTTTCTCATCTCCCACATCCCGGATGGCGTTCATTCCATTTTAGACGTCGGCTGCGGTGTTGGCTGGTTCGCTTCCATGTTGACTGAAAGAGGATACAAAGTCGATTGCGTTTCCCCCAGCTCCGTGCTGGCGCAACGCGCCGGGGAGCTGTTAGGGGATGAAACCCGTATTTTTAAATGCCGCTATGAAGATTTACAGACGGAAGACCGTTACGATTTGGTTGTGTTCAGCGAAAGTTTTCAATATATCAAGCTGGAGACGGCGCTGCAACAGACAGCTCAATTTCTTAATCCGGACGGCCATCTCCTCATAGCCGATTTTTTCAAAACAGAGGCAACGGGGAAAAACTATATCGGCGGTGGGCACCGGTTAACCAGTTTTTATGATCTTGTCTCGCGGTATCCTTTCACTCCGGTAAAAGACCTCGACATTACATCACAAACCGCGCCAACGCTGGATATTGCCAACGAATTCCTGATGGATGTGTTGCATCCCATATGGACGATGGTATTAAATTATATGGAAAGCAATTACCCATTCCTGTCGCGCCTGGTGAAATGGAAATACAAAAAAAAGATAGCAAAGATGAATAGTAAATATTTCAGCGGCCAAAAAAACTCGAAAAATTTTTCCATTTTTAAATCTTATCGGCTTTTTCTATACCAGAAGAAATCCGTGCAAACCGTGTGATGGTTTTTCATGAAGCTGGGGGAAATGCCGGCAGCACCCGGGTAAAGATAATCATCATCAGAGAATTACAGAAAAATGCCGTTAAAAATGGGTTCGCCTCCTCTGGGGCCTGGGGATATGTTCCCCTTTGTTTTTGTGGCCGGTGTGTACATCGCAGACTTTATCCGGTTGATAGCGGACATCGAATATTTCGTTGATCACATCGGGACAGGCTTCGTTGGCCAGCATTTTCGTCTCGTTGCAAATATTTAATCTGACCACGCCAGCCGGTTGATCAAAATCCTCAATGGGCAATCCCAGGGTATCATGAGCGCACTTGATACAGGTGACGGCAATCGGCAGGGCTGCAACCGAACCGGTTTGTTTTTCTCCGAGCGACAGCGCCGGATCATCATGCCCGACCCACACCCCGACGACCATCTGCGGGGTATAGGTAATATACCAGGCATCGGTATATTCATTGGTGGTGCCTGTTTTGCCGCCGGCCGGCCGATAGAAATGATAGACCGAGACAGATGCCGCCCCGGTTCCCTGCCAGGCAACGGTTCGCATCAGATCAACCATAATGTAAGCGGTCTCTTCGCGCAAAACGCCCTTTACTTGCGGCGCGGGTTTCTTCAACACATTGCCGTACTTGTCCTCCACGCGCACGATGGCATTCGGTGTCACCAGCACCCCCTGATTTGCGAATACACCATAAGCAGCCGTGATGTCCAGGGGTATGACACCGCAGGAACCGAGCGCCAGAGCGTCGACCGCATCGAGATTGGTGGTAATACCCATGTTATGAGCATACTCGACAACCTGTCTCGGTGGTATATCCTCCTGTACCAGACGCGCAGTAACCAGGTTTAAAGACCGACACAGTCCTTCGCGCAGGGTAGTTCGACCGCTGAGTGACTCGTCGTAATTTTTCGGCGCCCAGCGCGTGCCGTCCAATTGCTGAACCACAATGGGTTGATTCAGCTTTTCGTAGCAGGGCATGTACCCATTATCCACGGCAGCCGTATATACAATGGGCTTAAAAGCCGAACCGGGTTGACGTACGGCTTGCACCGCCCGGTTATATTTGCTTTCATTGAAATCGCGTCCCCCGATCATCGCCAGGATGTGACCGTTTTTCGGATTCAGCGCGATGAGGGCGATCTGCACGGCGCAGCGGTCATTGAGTACCGAGTCGACAAAAGCATAATCCTTCATCCATTGGTCGAGCGAGCGTTTGTTTAATTGTTCCGGCGTTAGATAATTGCTGAGAACTTTTTTTTCACGCAATGAATGATTGGATATTCTCTGAATCTTCGGCAGGAATTCAGCGACGGCGCTATCGGCACAGGCTTGTACGCGAGCATCCAGCGTCGTATAAATATTCATGCCGCCTTTGTACAAATCCCATCCGTATTCTTTCTGCAAATTCTGCCGCAGCCATTCTGTGAAATAGGGGGCTGTACCCATCAGGTTTATTTCATTCTCAACCACCAGGCCCAAATCGGTTTCCATTGCCGTCCTGTAGCGGTGATGGGAAATCAATCCTTCTTCCAGCATCCGCCCTAAAACCAGATTGCGTCGCGCAAGGGCCCGATCCGGATATCGGAACGGATTCAGAGTTGCCGGCCGCTGCAAATTTGCGGTGAGCAAGGCGCATTCCGGCAGCGTTAATTCCTGGGGTTTTTTGTTGAAAAAAATCTGGGCGCCGGCTTCCACGCCGTATGTTCCGTGAGCAAACGACATGTGGTTAAGATACATCTCCAGTATTTCCGGTTTAGTATAGGTTCTCTCGATCTGGATGGCCGTCATCATTTCACGAATTTTACGGGTGATGGTTTTTTGCGGCGACAAATACAGACGGCGGGCAAGCTGTTGCGTCAGTGTGCTGGCGCCCTGCTGTCTGCTGAGGGTTATAATATCCAAAAAAATGACTTTTAGCAGCCGAGCGGGCGCGATGCCCCAATGGTTGAAGAAGCGATGATCTTCTGTTGCCAGAACAGCCTGTTTCAACGTATCGGGTATTTGATCGAGAGGCGTATAGAACCGGCGCTCGGTAAAAAACTCTTTGATTAAAACACTATCGGCCGAAAATACCTTGGTCGCCAGCTCTGGATTGTAATTTTCCAGCTGTTCCAGAGAAGGCAGCGTTGAGCCAAGATATATGACCCAGATCAAAAATAAGATGCAGGCCGATATAAACGCTATTAACAGCCGTTTTTTCAATTTTGGCGTCCAAAAATCCGTCAATCTTGATATTCTAGACTTGAAGCTCATGACAGTATGATAATCCTATAACAACTGAAACAAATCAATAACGTTTGATGTGGGTCAGGACTCTGCGATATCGGTTCAGGTCTTCCAGTACTTTTCCGGTGCCGCGAACTACAGCGAGCATGGGTTCCTCTGCGAGGATCACCGGGAGGTTCGTTTCCCGACGCAATCGTTCGTCCAATCCGGTTAACATGGAACCGCCGCCGCTCATGAGGATGCCGCGATCCAGAATGTCCGCAGACAACTCCGGTGGCGTCATCTCCAGGCACATTTTTACCGAATCGACGATCTGATTCACCACATCGGACAGGGCCTCCTGTACCTGTTTTGTGGTGATGGAAACCGTTTTGGGGATGCCGGCTACCAGATCGCGTCCTTTTACGGTCATGGAACCCTTACTTTCAAATGGCGCGGCAGAGCCCATCTGGCATTTGATTTCTTCGGCGGTTATTTCGCCGACCAACAAATTAAAAGATTTTTTAAAATATTGAACGATGGCTTCGTTCATTTCATCCCCGCCAATGCGAATGGAAATGGAATTAACGATACCATACATGGCAATAACGGCAATTTCGCAGGTACCCCCACCGATATCGATGATCATATTACCAACGGGCTGATCTATCGGCAAACCCAGACCGATGGCCGCCGCCATGGGTTCCTCAATAAGATAGACTTCGCGCGCGCCGGCGTGTTCGGCCGAATCCCGCACGGCGCGTTTTTCAACCTCCGTGATGCCGGTAGGCACGCAAATAGCGATACGAGGCCGGGGAATGCGAGTGGGCAATGCCTTGCGGATGAAATGCCGTATCATCTGTTCGGCCAATTCAAAATCGGCAATGACGCCGTCCTTGAGCGGTCGGATGGTGATGATCTCGCCGGCTGTCCGACCAACCATTTCCCGCGCTTCATCTCCAAAAGCAACAATTTCCTGTGTAACTTTGCGTATAGCGATGATCGAAGGTTCATCGAGGACAACATCGCGGCCCTTGACATAAACCAGTGTATTGGCCGTACCCAGGTCAATAGCCAAATCGTTTGATAACAAAGAGCTGAGATTGAATGCCATGTGCTTATTATCCTGCTAAAGTATCTTTTCTATACATATCTAAAATTAATATTCAGTGTTTTGAAAATGATTGCACCAAAATTTATTTTCAACAACGATAGGCTCGCCGGTTAATGTCTGAAATGTCGCACACCCGTAAACACCAGGGCCATGTTATGTTCATCAGCCGCTGCGATCACTTCCTCATCGCGCACGGAGCCGCCCGGTTCGATCACCGCCGCCGCCCCTGCTTCAGCCGCTACATCCACCCCATCGCGAAACGGGAAAAAAGCATCCGAGATAACCACAGAGCCCTTGAGATCCAAACCTGCGTTTTTTGCTTTGATGATGGCCATTCTGGCGGCATCCACACGAGACATCTGTCCGGCTCCGACGGCCAATGTCCGGTCATGAGCAACAAAAACAATGGTATTGCTTTTAACCCATTTTGCCACTTTCCACCCGAACGCCATGGCCTTTTTTTCAGCGTCGGATGGCTGCCGTTTGCTGACAACGCGAAAC
>JAFGSU010000235.1 GCA_016934435.1 Candidatus Zhuqueibacterota bacterium
GGCATTCGATGCCACACAGTTGAGCGCCAGTAAAAAGCCTCAAGGCAAACAGGAGACAGTCTGTATCAGCGGACTGGTGTTGCGCGGATTGAAGAAACCGGATGAATGTCCGGCCTTCGCCAAAACCTGCACTCCCCTTTCACCGCTGGGAGCGCCCATGGTCTCGGCCGAAGGCGCCTGCGCGGCCTATTACGCTTATCATCGAAACAAAGGAGCAGGAGGCACGTAGAAATAGTAATACTTGAAATGGTTGGGCGGAGAATGTTTTGCTCCAGCGCAGGTTTAAAAATAAATTATAATGCAGTGCCGAAACGAAGGGCATAGAAAAACGATGTCATCGCGAGTTGGGGATGGTAAAATGCCATTATTCACATAAAGACATAAAAAAAGAATGTCATTGCGAACGGAGGAACAGGGTATTTATAAGAACAGTATATGCCGTGAAACGAAGCAATCCCCGCCATGTCCTTAGAAGCGGAGAACACAGATGTACAAAAGGGCCGGTATCTGCCGTGGAGCGTGGCGATCTCCGCTGAAAGGGCATTGGACGGAGATAGTCACCTTTTGGCGGGGATTGCTTCGCTCCAACGCAATTTTAGGAAAAAGTTATCCTTAGCTCCTCCAATTCTAATAACAGCGGAGACCGCCACGCTCCAACATAATCCATCTGAGAATTGATGCTCGATTGCTCCGCTCGCGGTGACATCCTTTTTTTGTTATTGCGTGTATAATGGCATTTTTTCCATACCCAACTCGCAATGACATTCTATTTTATTTCCTTTCAGGAATCATAGCATTTCTGCCAGTATCACCTGGCAATTACAAGTTATATAATAATAAAATATTGTAAATGATACCATTATTTCTGATTCTAAAAATCAAAAACGAGAACACCCCATGTACTCACGGCATCCGATCAATTTTCATCTCCTAATGTTGTTTATTCTCCTGCCAACCATCTGCGCCCTGGCCGGCATCATCGGCAGCCTGGAAGGCACGGTCGTCGACAAAGCCACCGGCGAGGCGCTCATCGGCGCCAATGTCATGATCCTGGAGACCAAACAGGGCGGTGTTACCAACCTGAATTGTTTTTATAAAATTCACAACATCCGCGCCGGCGTCTATTCTGTAAAAATTTCCATGATCGGTTATCGATCCACCACTTATACCGGCATCTCCATTCTTCCCGATTTACGCACAAAATTGCGCGCCGAATTGCAGGAAAGCGCCGTCGATCTGGGCACCATGGTGGTCCACGCCGAACGCCCGTTGATCCAGACCGACGTCACCGGCACGGCTTATGAATTGAGCGCGCAAAAAATAGAGGAATTGCCCATCGACCGGTTTCAGCAGGTCCTGGGGCTGCAACCCGGGACCACCATCGAAGGCCACGTGCGCGGCGGCAAACCGCGCGAGGTCATCTATCTCATCGACGGCCTGCCGGTGGTGGATTACGTCAAGGGCGGGCTCGGCTCGGATTTGCCCAAAAGTGCGATCTCACAGCTGAGCGTCAAGACCGGCGGATTCGATGCCGAATACGGCAATGCCCTCAGCGGTGTGGTCAATGTCATTACCCGCATGGGCGGTCCCTCCCACCAGATATTTTTGCGGGCAGAAAAAGATGATCTCTTTGGCGGGGAAGAAATCAACAAAACCAGCCATTTTGAATGTACTCTGAACGGTCCCATCCTTCGTGATCGTTTGTATTATTTTAGCGCCAACCGACTGCGGCTCACCGACGGGCGCTGGTGGCAGGATATGCGGTACTATTTCGACTCACCCATGGAAAAACAACTCAACGGTCTGAGCAAATTCGACTGGCTGATATCATCCAGCAAACGCATGAGCGTGCAATTCCTATATGATTTCCACCGCTGGCGAGACTATGAATTCACCTGGCGGTTCAATCTCGACGGGCTGCCGCGGCGTCAAAACCAGTCCCTGCGCGGCGCTCTGTTCTGGACGCACAATCTTTCACCCAACTGTTACTATAACATCACATTCAACCATTACTTTCAAGGATCAAAAATCGGCGATACCCGGCCGCAACCGGAAACCATCGAGCCCTATCAATACGATTTTTTTCTGCTCTACATAATTTCCGGGCAGCGCGCGCTCTGGGCGGACCTGCGGCAACATGTGAGCAGCGCCAAAATAGAATATACCAATCAACTGCATCCCCTGCATGTTTTCAAGGCGGGCGGTGAGTGGCGCTATTTTAATATCCGATCCGAATTGATCAAGATGGAACCGCAAAAGTCTTATTTCGGCAAACCCCTCATCGATGTGCCGCCACTCAATTACAGTAATAACTACCATTATTATCCCCAATCCGGGTCCTTTTACATCCAGGATAAATTCGAGTCGCCTGTAACCCGATCGGTGATCAGCGCCGGATTGCGTTTTGATTTCCTCGATCCCCGCGCCAATCGACCGGCCATTGAACTGGTGCCCGTAAGTCAGGATGAATACGAAGAACGGGTCGGCGAAACTGTGCCGGCCAAAGTCCAATATCATTTCAGTCCGCGTCTCGGATTCACTTTTCCGGTTACGGCGCGCACGTTCTTTTTCATCAATTACGGCCAATATATCCAATATCCCCTGTTCGAATATCTCTATTCGGGGCTGGATAACGTCAAAATCCGCTTCGGCTCCAATGTGCTGCGCGGCAATCCCAATCTACTGGCCGAACGAACGCGCGCCTGGGAACTGAGCATGCGCCATCATCTCGTCGAGAATATCGTCGTTTCCATGCTGTATTTCAAGAAAGAGACGTTCGACCAGATCGATACAAAAACGTTCGTACCATCCAACAGCCGTATTGCCGGTGATTACGGATTTGCCGAGTACGTTAATAATCCGCATGCGATCTCGCATGGATTCGAACTGGTCATCACGCGAGAAAAAGGCGACTGGATACGCGGGGATATCTCCTACACCCACATGAAGGCCACCGGAACCAGTGAATATGAAGAACAGGGCATCAACTATGCGCAGTGGGGCTTTCCCGTCGCGAATTCGCCCTATTTTTTAAGCTGGGATCAACGGCACACCGTCAAGGCGGATATCCTCTGCGATTTGCCTTTGGGCGTCAGGGCCAACGTGGTGTGGCATTATCACACCGGCCGCCCGTATACGTATTATCCTTCCAAAGACGGTTTCACGCCGGATGATCCCTATTATCACTTTCTACCCAATAATCGCCGCATGCCCGCCAACAATTTTCTGGATATCCGCATCGGCAAAGATATTAGCCTGGCGTCTGCGAGCGCCAGGGCCCGAGGAATTGATCACAAATTGGGTTTGTACCTGTACGCCTCCAATATAATGGACGAACGCAACGTGATCTGGATGGATGCGTGCGGACGCATCGGCGGAGAGCTCGGAGATCCCGGCGCCTACTATTGCGGGCGAAGGATAACCGTCGGTTTAAAGCTCGATTGGTGAGAAAATGACTCGACGCCTCTTTTATTTAATGTGTCTCCGCCTCCGTTGCGGTTTATCACCGATTCGATGTCTGCATGCGATTTCGGCAACCCTGTAGTTGGCGCCGTATTAGTACGATTCATCAGTTACTACCGAATCTGGGTTTACAAAATAGGGACTTGTACCAGGATTTCATTATGGATATCATTATGAAAAATTTCAGACTCGTCGGCATTATGATCAAAACAATGCTGATTCTTGTATGTTTGATGATCATCTCATGCGATGAAAAACTGCCGCCCCGTATACAACCCGGCAGCACCATGCAGATCAGCGCCTTTTTCGCTGATCCGGCCTATTACGAATGGATCGGAGGTCTGTGCCTGCGTATTTACATCGCCATAGAAAACACCTATGAGGAGACCTTTCACGACACCGTGAGCGTCGGCGGCCAGGTGCGCATATGGTGGGAGCGCAGGCCTGAGATGACGGCCACGGTACCATTGAGCAATTATGATATCCATCCGGCTACACGCATCGAGGGCGACGTTGTAACCATGGATCCGGGCGAAAAGATATATCTCGAATGTTTCTGGAATTTGATCACCGATGACGGCCAGCGGATTCTGGATTTATTGGATTACGGGGAAATACCGCCGGGGGGAGGCCAGGTTTTTGCCAAACCGGAGGTTTTTAAATTGCAGGCGAGCGTGCTCATATTTGAAGAAACAGGACACCTGGAGTCGGAAATAATCGAAACCACTCTGGAGGCCTGGAAAATTATTCCGGAAAATCCGGAACGCAGCAAAAAATGGCCACTGCAATAATCTTTGCATAGGGGGGATTGGTTCACTGACACCCTTTTAATTCTTAATCTAAGAAACGGTAACCTCAGAATAGGATGTCATCAAATTTCTGCATCTGTTGATTATAAATTCATGTCAAACATATGACTATCGAGCAAGAGCCCGCAAAGCACTTAAAGGCGAGACGAAAAACCTGTAAGAGATCCATCCCATGAGATATTTACGCTGTGCAATTGTTTTAGTATTGATATGTTGCCTGAATTGCGAAGAAAAACTGCCGGCGCGCTTTGTACCGCCGGACACCCTGTCGGTCAGCGAGTTTTTTGCCGACCAATATTTTGACCTGGCGGCCGGCGGCCATTGCCTGCGCATCTATCTGGCGGTGGAAAACATCTACCACGAAACCCTGCAGGATACCGCCCGGGTGCGCGGTCAGGTGCGCATCTGGTGGAAGAAATATCCCGAAATCATCGCTACGCTCAGCCTGAAAAACCAGTACATCATCGAGCCGACGCCGATTAACGGAAATTACCTGACGCTCGATCCAGGGGATAAATGCCATTTACGATGTTTATGGCCGATGCTCGCCGACGACGGCCGATATGTGGTGGATTTGATGGATTTTTCCGACAGCCTGATGGTCAACAACCTGCTCTGGGCCGAACCGGATACGTTTTTAATGAAAGCGCAGGTGCAGATATTCAAGCCATCCGGTTATGTGCAATCGGGAGAAATTGAAGCTGCGTTCACCGCATGGAAACCGCTTGGGCGGATTGGAAAATCCGCCTTCCCCCACGGCAAGCAGGCGTCCCTGACGCCCGATCGAGCCACCCCCTCCACACCTGGTCGTGTAATCAAGAATTATCTCTAGCCGGACTTTTCTCCTCTAAACGACCATCCATCCAGTTTTCATTTATTAGTGGCAATTGTGCTTGTTGTTCAGGTCAGTATTGGCTAATTTTCCGGCTGGATAGAAGCGAAAAGTATGCCGGATATGGCTTGGCGTTCTTGAATGGCGGAATGGATACAACATGGGTTGAGCATAATAGTATCCTGATACCTCAAAAAGGAGTATATCAGGTTGCAGATGACGCAGCAGGCCGACTGCTTTACTGAATGATGCCGGCACGACAGCTATCTGTTTTCACCCCCTCTGTCATTAAGCAGGAATCTCTTGGCAAACAGCCGCCAGGATCGCATCATCCAAAGTCCCTGCGAAGACGCTCTGATCCAGCAGTTCTTGAAAGCTATATTCTGTCAAGAAATTAACAAGAAATACAATATATTTCTTGACAATCGGGCCATTTTTATTTATTTTTTAAGGTACTCTCACTTGTTCCTGGTTTATTGGCTTGAAAGTACATAAAGATAATAATTTTGTAAACGAAGAAATCGAGCACAGCAGAGCGGCCACAGTGAAAAGCATCCGCACAAGCCCCAAGCATCGCCGGCACGGCATCTGCTTGGGGAATTTCTGCTACCGCAGATGATATTTAATTAGAGGTAATCCATGAAGACAAAGATAGGTACAATCTTGGATGAAGAATTGGTCAAAAAATTGAAAGAACGCTCAAACCGCGAAGACCGCTCCATGAGTGACATCCTCCACGAGGCGCTGCAAGGATATTTTCAGAAAGGTCCCCGGCAACGCGAGCTGCGTCTGGCGGCCGTTGATAACTTTTGCTCCAAACCGTTCAATTTGCCGGACCAGGAAATCCAAAAACTGCTCGTCGAGGAGTACTTTGAACAATGAACCTGACTAAACTGCCGGATGACGAATTTGTCATGCTGGATGCCAACATTTTTATCTATGCCCTGCAGCAGCAGTCGCAGCAATGCATCCAGCTTTTGCGGCGATGCGCCGAAGAACAAGTGATCGGTTATATCGCGGATAACATCCTTGCTGAAGTCATGCACACGCTGATGATCGCTGAAGCGCGCGACAATAATTGGATCACCAGCGCCAATCCCGCTCGGCAGCTCAGCGAACAGCCCAAACGGGTTATGGCATTACTGCGCTACGAGGGATTTCTCAGAGACCTTCTCAACATGGGATTGCGATTGGAATCGCTGCAGCGCGAAGATTTCATCTCCGCACTGGCGTTGCAACGCCAGAGTGGCTTGCTCACCAACGACGCCCTCATGGTGGCCATGGCCATGCGGCTGCGCATCAAATCCATCGCCAGCGCGGACCAGGCCTTCAGGCGCGTGAAAGGCATCGTGCATTACGCGCCCGACGACTTGTAAAGACAAACCTCACAGCTCCCGGCGCCGTAATTGATTTGATTGCGGTCAATGCAATGCGATTCCGTCGTAATACAAACGATGTCATTAAGCAGGAATCTTTTGGCAGACAGCCGCCGGCACAGCATCCGCCATGTCTTGTGTAGACGTGTAATAATCCCGCCATCCATAACCCTGATAAACCGGAACCGACTGTCGGACCTCTCAAAGGTGTCCGACAGTTCTTGACCATTGTGCGCAAACGAAAACGATTTAACTACTAAAAGACGGTTACACCATTCATTTTAATCAACCGCACACCCGCCCAACTTTTTAGCAAATAAACTTTTTAAAAACCCTTTTCTGCCGCAAAGAATGCGTTCAAAGGCTGTTTTTGAGATTTTTTTTGCGCCAAACTTTATGCATTAATCGCAAGGCGTTTTTATGAAAATATTTGAAATTACTCGGATAATGGATATCATTTATTATTCACACAAAGTACAGTTCGATCTATTTCTCCGCCAGTGCCATGATCAACTGTTCCACCCCCGCTACAACCATCAACTCGGTCTGACCGCGCGGTTTACCGGCTCCAGCGATAACTATTTTGGCATTCTCCAGCCACGATTGCTCCGCCTTTTTACCGGCCTGCAGCAAAGCCGTCGCCTCCAGGCCGGTGCCCGCCAAATCGGCCAAATCCTGCGACAGGCTTTCCATCTCCCACAGGATGGGCGAAGCTTTGATGATGGATAGCAACTCCGCATGATTGTCCTGCCAAATCTTAAACCATCGCATGATGATCGCGGCATCTTTTGCGTTTCCATCCATAAGAAAGCGCGCCACCGCCTGGTTGAACTGCCGCGCCGTCATCGATTCCGGCCGGGCTGCATCGACGACGCGGGTCATCGGCGAATACTGCGTATAGGTTATCCCCTGACGATGCCGCTGATATTTTTTCACCGGCTCCAGGACATCGACAAATACTTTCAACGCGCCGATATCGCGGTTGCCGGTCAACCGGCGCAGCATCATGTCATAATTTTTTATGTGGGTCAAACCCAGTTCTTCCAGCTGAAAGCTTATGGCATCCAGCCTGCGGTACATATCCTCGACATCGCGGACCTCGACGGGCGACCACAGTCTCTCGGCAATGCAGGCGGTGCGCGGCCAGATGCGCGAGTCCACCGTTTCCGGCGTCACCAGTTCCGCCCAGCTGGTGGCTTCACCGCCTAAGATGCGCGATTTCTCAACATCCGTCAATGCCGAATCCGACGGCACAGGATCGTTGAGATAATGGAATTCCGCCGGCTGGATCAAATCGATATAATAGCCGTTGGACAAAATGCCCATATAGCCCTTGCGAGCGGAACGCACCAAAAACTCGGGACCGCGCCACGACTGGATGACAATGTCCGTGGGCATTTCATCGTGCAAGATTTCATCCCAGCCCACCATCTTTTTACCGTATTTGGTAAGGATATTTAAAATTCGGTTGTTGAAATAAGCCTGCAGCGCGTGATTGTCCGGAATGTTATGTTCTTTCATATATTTCTGAATTCCGGCATTGGCGTTCCAGTGTACACCGTTGTTTTCATCACCGCCTATATGCATGTATTCATCGGGGAACAGCTGCGCCATCTCGCCGAGAAATTTATCCAGAAATTCATAGGTGTACTCTTTGGTGGGATCCATGACCGGATCCTTAACGCCCCAGCGCCGTTCGATTGTATACGGCCCCGGTGCGCTGGCTAATTCCGGGTGGCCGACGAACCAGCTGGTGGCATGACCCGGCATATCGAATTCCGGGATGACGCGGATACCGCGGTCGCCGGCATAGTCGATGATCTCCCTTACCTGCGCCTGCGTGAAATAAAAGCCGTCGGAACCCAGCTCATGCAATCTGGGAAACACCTTGCTCTCGATGCGAAAGCCCTGGTCCTCAGTCAGATGCCAGTGGAATACATTCATCTTCACGGCCGCCATGCCGTCCAGATTACGCTTGATCACCTCCAGCGGCAACCAGTGGCGGCAAACATCGATGAGCAGTCCGCGCCAGGGGAAACGCGGCGCATCCTCGATTATCACCTCGGGGAAAAAATAACCGGCTTCATCGGACTGTAAAAGCTGCAGCATGGTTTCCAATCCGCGCAGACCGCCCAGATCGCTTTTGCAGGCAAGAAGGATGCTTTTTGCATCCACAGTTAATGAGTAGCTTTCATCCTCACCCAATGCGACAGTGGCCGGTCGCTCACAGATGATTTGCAACTGTGATGTGTCGCTTTTGGATTCCTGTGTAATAAAATCCTGCGCAAAAAAGAGTCCGGTTCGACCCGATAATCTGCGCAGGGCGCGTGTGGCGGCGTGATAAAGACGCGGCGCGGCTTCTCCCTCTACGGCGATGGTGAACTCTGATGTCAAACGGAATGTTCCTTCCCCCCACGTGAGCTGTTGCGGCATGGGCATCAGATTCACAGGCTGCGTCAATGCATACAACGGCACCACAAGCAGGCAAAACAGAAAACGGTAAATGGCATTTCTATTCATGATTACCTCATTATTGATAAAAATATTATTTATTTCATATTAAAATTAAACCTGAGACGAAGCGCAAAGCGTTGCGTCCAATCTGTGTCATAGTGCGCTTTGGACGCCGAATGAATCATATGGTCCTCTCACGGCCTGATCATATCGATAGTCAACTTTAGGTTCTGAAAATGCTCATCATTTTCTTCTTCAAACATATCATATATAACATAACTGGAAATAGCATAATCGATCCAGTACGCCACATCCTCCGCCTCACCGGTTATTTGGTATTCCTGAACATCCGTGCGAATATTCGCGGTAATATTGGCCTTGATGGTCTCGTAATAGTATAATCCCCTGATATAATTCCACGCCAGCGCACCGGCCGCTGCGCCGGTTAGATACCGTTCGAGGCTGACGGAATGGGCACTGGCAATTTCGTGCCTGTAGGTGACCGGCGTATTTCCGTTGAAACTAAGGGTAACAAGCAATGGAAAGGTACTCGGCGGAGTCGATTGAATGATCCTGATGCCGTAATCGTCCTGATATACAAAACTACCGATCAATTCCTGAGTGGGCATGGGCGCTTTGGACGATGTAGCGCCGCTTTCGATGAAACTGATCATATCCGCCAGATAGGTCGGCCCGGCAACTGGGGTTGATTCGATGCTGTAACGATGTCCAAAGGCAAACAGCGTGTCGTTTCGCATGAGCGACACCGAACCGTAAGCGCCGTAGTGAATGACATCGCCTGAAACATCAAAAATAGCGATAGTGGAGCCCCCTCTGGGTAGCGACGCATGGCTTGGTTTTCTCCCCAAGCGCTGATGCGGCGCATCAAATTGCATGTACCTCAAATCGGGCAGATAGTGGGACATCTCTGTTTGAGCGAGGCGCTCAAGCAATTCCCGACGAATGCCGTGGGCGAAATATAAAGGAAATATCCGCTTTCCTTCTGGCGGAAATGATCCCTGAGGCAGTTGAGCAACGGAATGGCCGCCCAGCATATCCTCAATGACGCGGGCTTCGAATCGGGTGCTATTACCGTAATAGCCGTAGCAGAGCGCTCCGACGGTGCGACCGTCTGCAGTCTTTACCGGCGAACCGCTGTCGCCGGCGCCGATGAGAAAGTCATTCTCGGTGTGGCATAATAGCAGGCGCTCTCGACCGAGCACATAGAGACCGTCAAAGACAACCGGTTGTCTCTCGATCTCCAGGCCTTCGCGGTTCACATACAGGTACAATCGTTGCCCTCTTTGCAGCTGCGAGATTTCGTCAAATGACATAATTTCATTCGAGTCGTCCGGGATCTGATCGGCAGGCTTGGAATCGACGGAATTTTTATCACAATAAGCAAAAATCAATCCCACCGTCAGGATGATCAAACAAAGACGCACTGAAAAACGCATTCCTAATCTCCTATGGTTAGCACAGAATTAAAAATTACCCTCTGGTTATGACCGCTTCGATTTTCATGATTGTGAAAATGAGAAAAACACAAGCTGGACATCTACACAGTCAATGTAGACGGTTCGGATTACAGAAATATGACGCGCCAATCGGCCGAATGTCTCTATCCCTATTATTCGCCGGACTGCTTTAAAATCGTATACTGGGCCGGAATCGAATCGAGTGAAAGAGGCTATTATGCCGATATTTTCGAAATGTCGGCTGACGGCAGAAAAATAATCTTTGAATCGGATCGCGACGGCAACGACGAAATCTACAGCATGAATATCGACGGCAGTGAATTAACGCGTTTGACCGATAACAACCGAACCGATTTCCAGGCAACAGTGCAATATCAATTTTAAAACTTCAAAGAACAGAGTTGTGACGGCTAACGCCATGGCCTTGGAAGCGGAGCGCAGGTAATTATTTTTTTTCAATAATATGCCGTGGAGCGCGGCGATCCCCGCTGCAAGGGCAAGGTTTCGCATGACCTCCCTTTCGGCGGGGATTGCTTCATCCGCCTCCGGCGGATTCGCAATGACAACCTATTTTTATTCCTTGTGTGAATAATGGCATTTTTGTCAAACACAACTCGCTATAACCGCCACAACTGTCATTGCGAGTTGGGTATGGCAAAATTCCCATGATTCCCGAAAGGACACAAAAAAGACTGTCATTGCGAGTGGAGGAACAGTGTA
>JAFGSU010000236.1 GCA_016934435.1 Candidatus Zhuqueibacterota bacterium
GGTTCTCCGAAAAAATTGTGAAAAACAGCTCTCAAGCCAGAAAAATGCCATATAACCTTACAAGGAATTGTGAAACAGAGTACTAAGCAGCCACAGACCTGTTTTATTGAAACCATGATACATACTGTATGTGTGCTGTTCTATCCACCGATCCACAGATCAATAGGCCACTTTTCCTTAAAACAGTCTATTTAAGTAAAGTGAATTTTGCCGAATAGACATCGCCCTTTGATTTGACTCGTACAAAATAAATTCCATTGGCAATTTGAGGCAATACTATTTCAGTATTATTCTCATCCAATTTTTGTGAGTAAACCTGTCGGCCCAATACATCATAAATGGCCAAATCACACGGAAAGAGGAATGGAAGAGTAATCGATATTGTGCCTGAGCAGGGATTGGGGAACACTCTGATGCTTTCCGAATCACGCTTAACGATATCATCCGGCTTTGACTTGCCATCAGTGGCGAATTTTGACAATAACCGAATATAGGCCCCTTGATAAGAAAGGGCGGGTTCCGTTATTTCCCAGGAATTTTGCGGCCAGGTTGTGTTCCAGTCTCGATAACTCTTTTGCGTGGGCTGATTCATCGGCGGTTGAAGCACTGGTCCATTGTATGAATCATCCGGTTTAAATCGATTATTCGCTCCACCGGGAACATAACCCGGAGCCGGTCCTTTAGGGGATGTGAGTGCATTGTCAAATTCAGATCCGTCTTTAAACCAATGATGGTACATTTCATTTGCACATTTCTCAGCGCCAAACTCGTACATATTGGAAAGGTAAACCATGGTCAAAGGATTTACGCCATGAATATAATGAATATACCCTTCTGCCGCATCAATCACATCCTTTGAAATATTTTTATACATGTAAAGATGATAAATCAATGTCCCGTTGGCGGATTTAACCGAATTACTGCCCCAGGTGTACGATCCATCTCCCAAATAGGCCATGTAGGCATCGTTTTGATTTCTAAAGCCCGGCAGCAATTCATCCTTGGTCTGCACTGATTTTATATAGCTTTCAAAAATAAGGTTGCTTACAAGGCGTGACGCGCCAGATAGGGAGGCATAATGTAATAATACACTACAGGTGTAGGGTTCAAATGCATACCAATGTGACCATTCAATAGGATGAAGCTTGGTATAATTGAGGTCGAAAAAATCACGATACTTTGTATCACCTGTAGCCTCAAACAGAAAAACCGCTGCACATATTTGCAGTGATTTATCACTGTATTCAAAATGGGCGCTATTTTTTTCTAACCAATTCCAGCACACTAAGGCTTTATCCAGCAGATCCTCCGCATATTCCGCCAATTTCGGAAAACGTATGAATACCGTATGGGCGTGGGCAAATTCACCGGCAATCACTCCGCTGGTTTTTGGAATAGGAGGATTAATATTACGTAACACTTTATCAGCACTGGGGGGTGATTTTGCCCCCGATATATGAACACGCTGAAGAACCGTTCCATCCGGATTCCACATTTTTTTCAGCCAATCCAATTCCCATTTGAGTTCATCGATAATATCTGGAATCCCATTACCGCTTTCAGGGATATCATTGTCATCGCCGAACACGTCTGGATTGTGGCGATAGGCAAATAGTAAATCGTGGACACAGCCATTGGCATAATCTACATACTTGTTATAATCTCCTGCATCATGCCAGCCGCCGGACACATCACGTCCAGCACCCGTTAGCGGGTCAATGCATTTTTTATCCATTACATGACAGGGTGCCGCATCCACCCATTTGGGCTGGGCATACGGCGCTTCCTTGCCGATGCCGCAGCGTTGATAATAAAACATTCGCAACGCATGTTTAAGGGCAGAATTATAAACATGCGGACTGATCTCGAAAGTGAACGAGCGTACCTTGTTATGGCTATCGTATATATAGTATTCACCCACCGCGTCAAGCTCGGAAAAGTTGAACCACCAAACCAGATCGCCTGACTGATCATGGGGTTGTCCTTCATTCCATGGTGTGGGTTTGCCAGTAAATACCGCCATGCTGTCTGTCGTTCTCCTGACCTGGTAGTCATTACCGGGCACAAACACCAAATAACTGTTAAAGCCGACCTTTGGATCCGATATCACGGCTATTTTACGCGCATTGGGTCGATAGCCGAATTGATCAATGATAATGCGTTCGGTAATCTGCTGCGAATAAAGCTGGATGTTGAAAAAGCATATTATGAAAATACCTGCTATAATGTTTATTCTCATCGGCTAACATTAATCCTTTCTGATAACGTTGATAGGTTACCAAAATCTCAGCTATTGTTGATTACACATACATCCGAGATCACATTTGGCAAATAGGGTATCGGCTTTGTCAGATTGTCATTTTTTTACTTTTTTTATATTTAACATTTATGAAACACCCGTTTTAAATCATTCAAGAGACAATAGAGCCATTCAGCCAGGAAAAATCAATGAAATTGCCAAAAAAGGTTATAGTTATAAGATGATGGCTCTGGTTCGCTCCAATAGGCATCATTTTCGGCATCCTGGCTGCCGCACTCCATAATCCTGGCCTTATTTTACAAAAACCATTTGGCCGCTTTTTATGTCCATAAATCCCTGTCTCCGGATCAGGAAACGTCATAGAGAAACGCCCGAGGAGACTGATGGGTGGGATTTTGAGATGTCGTAAATAAATTTTTATTCATCCCTGTAAAAGATTCTGTATCCGAGCGAGCATTGATGCAATGTACTATTCGGGTTCAACGATATATTTATGATTCGCCATGGCCATAAATATAAGGCATTCGCCATTACTTTTGTCTACTTGTACTGCCATGGGCTTTGTATTCCCAATTTCACGAATGTTGACCGGCCGGCCCGGCCAGGGATTCATGATGCGGCAGACATTGTCGCGCCGCGCCTGGATTTCAAAATAGTAAACCTCTCTGGCGTTTTTGGCCGCAGAAACGAGGAATCCGCCGCGGGTTTGAAAATTACGGAAAGCCACTTCCGTAGTAGGTGAGATCGCCGGGAATAAGTGCATCCGCCCACTGCGGTTATTGAGCAGAGTTTCGGCATTATGACTCCACGGCTTCTGAACAGCACCGAGCAGGATCATTGTCAGATCCGAGGTGTCTGATGCTTTCAATATCTGAGCTGATCGGATCATCATGTCCCTCTGCTCTCTGGGAGAATCCAGATTGATCTCGTCAGCCAGAACCGTCGGATATTCGACCGCTTCGCCGATATTATGATCGCCGGAAACATATTGCGGCTGCACGCCGCGAATCGCACAGAATACGGGACCCTTGGGGGTGTCCCAGGTTGGGTAGGGGACGATATGTTCCGCAACTTCCCGCCATTTCCCGCGCAGTTCTGCGTCCACGCCAAGGAGCTCTGATGCTTCGGCTGCGCGATTCAACGCCCAGCGGAACATGCACAGTGAGCTGATCACATCCTTGTTACGGGCGAACTCTGCGTAAAATCCCCAGCGTTCCGGCTCCAAGGACGGAGTGATGTGGTAATAGCCGTCCTCACCTTTCTTGGAGTAAGCCGTGTAAAAGATGGCCATTTCACGCATCAAAGGATAACACTCCTTGCGCAGGTACTCGATATCGCCGCCATAATCCCACTCGTCCCAGGCAGGCTTGATGAGTTGTGCCATCGTCTCAAGGCAAAATTCAAGTGTAATGGTGGTGTGGACAATTTTGTCCGGTTTGACCGGCGGTTGGTAGCCGTGGAAGATGGCCATACCGGGCA
>JAFGSU010000237.1 GCA_016934435.1 Candidatus Zhuqueibacterota bacterium
ATCTCCTTCGGTTTGTTGCTCCAGGGTGTTGCCGCCGTAACCGAATCCCGGCGGCACCGGCGGCGGCGAGACCGACAGGCCGAATTCTGTAATCAGCATGGGTTTGGTCAGGCTGCGGGCATGCTTGAGAAGCTCGAGATAGCCACCGTATCCGTGCGAATGGGAAAGGGTGACGGGATTGTACATATAGGCGTTGTAGGCGACAAACCCCCAGAAATCAGTTTTAATGAAATCGCCGACAATGGTGTTTGAGAACGACACCGGCACGCCGGGATGTTCTTTATGGATCAAGTCGATGACGGTTTGCCACAGCGACGCCAGATTGGCTGCGCCGCCGCTGTGAATGTCCTCGACCAGCGGTTCGTTCATGATCAGGTACCCGATGATACAATCGTATTTTTTCGCGTATGCCAGCACGCGCTTGACCTCGTTGAGCGAATTCTGGATGTATTGGCTGTTGCCGTAAGCGCCCTTGGGATCGAGCCAGATGCCGAAGAGAATCTTCAGGCCGGACTGCTGCACCAATTTCAACTCCTCTTCGCTGAGCGCACCCCAGGTGCGGATGGTGTTAAAATTGGCCGCCTTGATGCGCTGCAGGTCGAACTGGATCATTTGCGGATCGAATCGATAGTTCCATGGCACCTGCCCGGGTCTGCAGTGGGTTTCATAGCCGATGCCCTTGACAAAGAACTTGCTGCCGCCCGTGTAAAAGAAGCCATTCTTCACTTCAATGGGTTGGGCTGAGACGGGCTGGTAACTTGCTATAACGATTACAAGGCATCCAAGAAGCAGCATGCAGGGATTTTTACAGTTTTTGCTCTTCATTATACAATTACCTTCCTTTTGCTCATGCCACCTACTATGCCCGCGGCAAGAAAGACGAAAATCTCAATCACCGACATCCATCCGAATGTGCCTAAAATCATCGATAACAGACTGATCGCCGCCGGCACGGCGCCGACGATGGCGCCGTTGACCATCGCCTTGGCGCCGGATATTTTTTTCAGCCTGGCCGCGCGCCAGAACACCAGCAAGGCGACCAGTACGATGTACAGTACCGCCAGATAAAGGTTGCTGCGATACATCTCGGATATGTGCTGGCTGATCTGCCGGCTGACCTCGGCGCTGTCGTTGAGCTGTGGCCCCAGCTCAAAGCCCATGCGCAGCGCGACTACCAGCGAAGGGATCATGTACAAGGCGATGCCGATGATCCAGGCGATGAACCCGTTGAAGATGGTTTTTCCCCACAAAATTCTACCTTCTGATGACGTATTTGAGCTCATATCTTTTTCCTTTTGTGAAAATGAGCAAGCCGGAGACCGTGGAATAAAATTCCCATGCAGTATAGCATAATACGAAAGTGCAATAAAAAAAGCAAGACCATCCTGTCAATTCTTGGTTTGAATGCAGTAATAGGCAGACACCGATTCGGCGCCGGCAGCTTAATCAGGTAATCCTGTGGATGGGGGAGAGTTATTATGTTAAAAAGTCAAGCTAAAAGGATGAAAAAGCGCAGCTCAAAATAATTATCAATTGCTTTCCTCATTCGTTTAAATTATATTATTATACCCCCACGAAAGAGGAAAGCGAAGATCGGATAGTCTCGATTAACAGCTTTCCTTTTTCATTTTTTAGAGAAAATAGTTCTTTGAAATAATAGGCTCCCCTTTTTATATTGTTATTCGCCAATAAACCTAATAAAAAGAAAGGAGCCTAATATGGTACCTCAAATTAATCAAATTGATTTTAAAGGTCAAAGGTTTTTTGCCGGAATTGATGTTCATGACAAAAACTGGGTGGTTACAATCCGATCCTGTGACCTTGAATTACGGACCCTCTCGATCAATCCAAAACCGGAAGATTTGGCACATTTTCTCAGGCACCACTATCCAGGCGGTAGCTACCATAGCGTTTATGAAGCCGGGTTTTGCGGCTTTTGGATTCATCGTCGCTTGACCCAATTGGGAATCAATAACATTATCACACACGCTGCTGATATACCAACGACGCAAAAGGAAAAACAGCACAAAAGAGATCAAATTGATTCTCGCAAATTGGCACGAGAGTTAGCCAATGGATCTTTGAAAGGCATTTGGGTACCTGATACCTTTCATGAGTCGCTGCGTTCTTTGTCGCGACTGCGTTATAAACAAATGTGTCATCAAACACTTTTAAAAAATCGCATTAAAAGCCATTTGCATTATTATGGTATCCCAATTCCAAATCGCGCAGAAGTATTTCCCTGGTCGGGCAATTTCATAGCGTGGTTGAAGAAACTAAATTTCACTCATGAGCCTGCCAAAGAGTACTTGTTGCTCTGTTTGGAAGAGCTGATTTATACAAAGCAGCATATTGCCAAGACGCTACATCGGTTGCGTGAGCACAGTAATCAGCCCGAGACCAAAGAAATTGTTCATGATTTTCTCATGAGTGTTCCCGGTATAGGATTTATAACGGCCATTACACTTTATAGTGAATTGGTTGATCCTAAAAGATTTCCTCGGCTTGATCATATGGCTTGCTATGTTGGGCTGATACCATCGGTTATTGGCTCAGGTGACAAGGAAAAGATTCTGGGTATCACTGAACGACATAATACCTATTTAAGATACCTGCTGATTGAAGCAGTCTGGACAGCCGTACGAAAGGATCCGGCTTTAACCCTGGCTTTTGCCGAATTATTAAAAAGAATGAGCAAGCAGGAAGCCATCGTACGTATAGCCAAGAAATTATTAAATCGCATTAGATCTGTATGGATCAACAAAAGGCCCTATGTGAATGCTGTTTGTTGACATAAAAAACCAAGCCGTTTGTAACGATATATTCTGTGGACCGTTTGCCCGTCCCTGTTAGCTCATGTCTATTCGGGAGAGAATGCGGCCACAATTTTCTATAATTTTTATCTCGTTCCCACAATCCTCGTGGGAACGTTTTGTTGCCGCTCCGCGGCGAGTCACCCTGCCAGGCACGCACGGGATTGGTATGCTATTTGTGTGGTCCACCTTCCAGGTGGGCTACACATCAACTATTTTATCTCGTTCTGCCGCTCTGCGGCCAGTTACCCTCAACCTGCCAGACACCCATGGGATTGGTGTGCCTTGTGTGGTCCACCTTTCAGGTGGGCTACACATGATATTGCAATTGCGATGAATCATCACAGGCATTTTTTGTGCTATGAGATCGGTATTTTGCACAGGTCTGCCGCAATGGTGGCTCTGATCATATATCGTCCCTAACGGGACTTTTTTTATTCTATATTCATTTGCTATAAATATACCGTCCCTAACGGGACTTTTCGCCGATGATTATCTACAAATATACTGAAAGAAAAACAAACCGAAACTCCAAAATCCCGAAGGGATGACACGATTATAGAAAAACCAAACGAACCCCCTAAACCCCGAAGGGGTGACACGATACAACAATTAAAATCCTGTCACCCCTTCGGGGTTTGGGGATGAAATTGGGATTGTTGGCTATAATCTTGTCACCCCTTCGGGGTTTTTCTCGTTCCCACGATCTTCGTGGGAACGTTTTTTTGACGCTCCGCGACGAGTCACCCTGCCAGGCACCCACGGGATTGGTGTGCTATTTGTGTGGTCCACCTTTTAGGTGGGCTACACATCCACTCGCCGAGCGTCTGGATGAGCATTCCATCTCCGGAGCGGCGGAGCCAAAATTATACTGTGTGGAAAAAGCCCCGAAGGGGCGGCACGATGATAGAAAAACCAACCGAAACCCCTAAACTCCAAACGGGCGACACTTAAAATTCACACAGAGCCACAAAGCACACAAAGAATTGTCTTAATCTCTGTGTGCATCGATGGTTGCAGCCTCAAGAGACTGCACTCCATGATAAATATTTCGTTCCCACGATCTTCGTATGAACGTTTATTTCTGCAGCTTCGCGGCGAGTCACCTGATAAGTATCCAAGATATTGGATTCCGAGCGTCTGGATGAGCATGGGGCTGTCCAAAAAGCAATAAAAAGATAATTATTTGTGGGATTCACCTTTCAGGTGGACATAATATAAGCGAAGCAAAAATAATATATTACCGTAATCCTGATCCTCTCCTGCAAGCGGGCGAGGGAACTGTATTTTTGAACTTTTTTGACACTCACACGAGATTTTGTAACCCTGAACCCTGCAACGCCCTCTCCCCCATCCCGTTTCTGGATGGGGGAGAGGGTAGGGGTGAGGGGGTTCGTTTTCTCTCGTTCTTACGAACTTCATGCGAACATTTTGTTGCCGCTCTGCGGCGAGTCACCCTGCCAGATACCCACGGGATTGGACGCCGAGCGTCCGGTTAAGCATTCCGTCGCCGGAGTAGTGAAACCAGATTTAGATTTTTACGCCCCGCGTCATTGCGCATTGGATAAAAATAGGGATTTCTTTAGCCGAATATCGCTCCGCCCTCCACCAATCCCATGACGGCATCGTGGCACTGACTGCAGTAAAAGCCTTTTTCCATGCCCGATTTTGGATCCATGTTCTCGTGCACCTGCACGCAATCGGGCAAGTCAAAGCGCTCCTGAATAGAGTCGATATCGAGGACGACATCATAGTAGACCCACTCGCGGCAGTTTTTCGTCCACGGCGAGCTGCGGTAGGTCTCGTGAGCGCCGCTATCGATGATGGCTTTTTCCAGCGACGCCAGATGTTCACAGATCAAAGATAACCTCCACACAATCGATGATTACCGCATGATTTTATGGAACGACTGGGACAAAAGCGGACAAGAATGTCCGCTGTCCCATGAATGTGTTACATGTTATGATATTGCCGAAAGACATAGATAAAAATTCGGACTGGAATGTTTGCCCTCCAATGAACAGGTTACATTTGATAATACAATCCCGCTTCCGGACCCAGCGGCAATCCCAGGAGCAGCCAGATGACCAGCAGGAGGGTCCAGCCAAGGAAAAAGACAATCGAATAAGGGATCATGGTGGAGATGATGGTACCGATGCCGGCGCGGCTGTCATACTTGTGAAAAAAAGCGATGATCAGGGCAAAAAAACTCATCATCGGCGAAATGATGTTGGTTGTGCTGTCGCCGATGCGGTAGACGACCTGGGTCAGTTCCGGCGAATAGCCCAGCAGCATAAACATGGGGATGAAAATAGGCGCCATCAGCGCCCACTTGGCAGAGGCGCTGCCCATGAGCATGTTGATGCCGGCGGATAACAGGATGAAGAGAATCATCAATGGGATCACCCCCAGACCTGAAGCCGACAGAATATCGGCGCCCTTGATGGCGATGATCGCGCCCAGGTGTGTCCATTTGAAATAGGCGACGAATTGCGCCGCAAAGAAGACGATGACGATGTACAAACCCAGAGTTTGCATGGTTTTGCCCATGCATTGGATCACGTCCGCATCCTTTTTAAATTTGCCCGAGCCGATGCCGTACGCTAAACCGATCAGGCCGGCGATGAGAAAGATAAAAGCGA
>JAFGSU010000238.1 GCA_016934435.1 Candidatus Zhuqueibacterota bacterium
GGCATACAGGCAGGCATCGTCGGATCCGAAGTATATGGTTCCGTCCATGCCGATGGCAGGAGAAGTAAAAATTTCGGCATCGGTCTGAAAAGACCATTTTTGCGAGCCATTCGGATTCAAAGCGTACAGCTTTGTGTCATAGGAACCAAAATAGATGGTACCGTCCGGCCCGATGGCCGGGGACGATTCGACCGCATCATCGACTGCGAACGTCCACTTTAGACTTCCCGGCGTCTGTGCCGGCAGCGTGAATGGAATGATAATACCAATAAGCATCAGGAGAAGAGTTCTTAAAAGTTTTATCATATCACATCCTCTCAATTATGATGCAGCATCGATTCTATTTTGGACAGCATGATTTGCCGGGTGCTTGCACAAAAATCTTTGTCGGCGCCTGATGTACCCCGGGCACGCCCCATTCGCAGACTGCAGCCGCCGCCGCAATGGTATTTGGCGAAACAGTCGCGGCAATATCCGAGATGGTCGACGGTGAGGGCACGCAGGGCAGCCCATTTGTCCATCTCCACATACACCCGGCCGTCCGATAAAATGTGGCCAAAGATAAAATGCCCGGCGTAAGGATGCCCGGCGCTGCTCACTTCCCAGCAGTTGGTCAGATAGCCGTCGGGGGTAACAGCAAATTCATTGCGACCGACATGACAGAACGCGCTGTTCAGCTGTTCCAATTGGGCGCCGGAGTATTTTAGTATAATGCCTAACGCCCGGGCGGATGTTTCAAGGTGAATGTACCGGTCGGCAAATTTCAACATATCCGCCGGCTTGATTTCGGACAAGACGGCGGATGAACAAATCTGCACCGGCTCGATCACCCAGGTACGGCAGGCATAGTTTTGATGGATGAACTGCAGTGTTTCCTCCAGCAAATCCTGATTTTGCTCCGTCACCGTTGTGCGAATGGCATAGGGGAAATGATGCCGGTCGAGGGTACGCAGGGCGCGGTCGACCATGGGAAAGGACGCTTTGCCGCCGGCATGCGGCCGCTGCCGGTTCTGAATCCGCGGCAGGCCTTCGAAAGAGATGGTCAGAGCCCGGCAATTTTGCATCGCCCAGGATAATTTCTTTTCATTTAGCACCCCGTTGCTGGCGGCGGTAACCTGCAGCGTGAATCCATGCCTCCGGCATTGTTCTCGGGCATGGGCGGCGCTTTTTTGCATCAAGGAAAAGGCGCAAAACGGCTCGCCGCCGCCGTGAAATTCAAGAATAAAATCACTCTGGCCGGTTTTTAGCATCGAAGCAATCTGAAAATCGATGGCGCTGCGGGCCGTGCGCCACGGCATGGTCAGGGCATGATCCTGATCGGCGGCGGCATAGCAATAGACGCAGCGGAGATTGCATCGGTTGGTGGCAAAGAGGGTGAGGCTGTCGGGCGCAAAATCATTTACAGGAGTAAGCTGCGGTTGCTTCAAGGATGCCGAATTGAGCACGCCCTTTTGCGCCAGATAGTCGAGGATTTTTGCTTCTTCCGCTGAAAAGGCGGCATCGCTGTGGTCCTGAAGGATCGCCAAAAGCTGGACCAGCGCCGGGTTGGCCTCACAGGCAAAACCCGTCAGGGGGGCATAGAGAATCGGTCTCCCCGAAGCGCCTGTAAGGGTGAAAAGGTCGGTTGTAATTTGATAGGTGCTCATACGCTATAAAATTTGCAAGCCTGTGTCTATATGTATATCTAAACCGTCTCAATTCATCTTATGAAAAACCGGGGTATCTGAAGATATGGCATATATTAAAAACGAATTCTCAACTATGTGCAGGGAAAAAGGAATATTCCGGAGTAATAGCGTACGCATGTTCCAGTCTGAAGAGGTCTTATAGAGTATACTCAATCTTGACATCAATCGCAAGATATTTATTAAAAATATTGCATTTATTAACAAGATGAACCATAATTCATAATTTACGCACTAATCATCTAATGGGGTGATTGGCGGCCTTTTCTTCTTATACCTGTAATGGCGAGTATTAGCGAAACCCCCAACCCGGGATACATCGGCTCGATCCCAAACCAGTAGTGTCCGCCGCGCCATTGTCCCGCGATCAACCATATCAGGGAGGTGAGCCAGGCGGCGAGCATACAGATGAACGCCCGGGCGCCGCTCATCCGCCATTTTCGAGAATAGCTCAACAGCAGCGGCAGCAGCAATCCGGGGATGACGGCTGTGCCGATGGCGTACCAGATTTTGACCACCGACGGTATGCCCAGGGCAATACCGGCCGCCAGAACAGAAGCCGCCAGGATGCCGATCTGGCTCCATTTTTTTACGACCTCATCATAGCCGGGTCTATGGGTCTCTTTCAGCCATCTGCCGACCAGATCATTGCCCACGGTGGTGCCGGCGATGAAGGTCAGGCTGCTCAGGGTCGACATGATGGTGGCCAAGAGTCCGGTGAAAAACAGGCCTTTGGCGACCTGCGGCAAAATTGTTTCCGCTAAAAGGGGATAGGAAAAAGAGGGGTGATCCAATCGCGGCACCGCGGCGCGCGCATACAGGCCGGTGGCGGTGGTCAAAAAATCAAATACCATCCAAAAGAGGATGGAGACCAGGATGCCGTTGCGCGCCGTCTTGCCGTCTAGGGCGGCGTAGCAGCGCTGATGAAAGGCCGGGTCCACCAGCGTCCACAGGGCGATGAAAAACCACACCATGATGTACTGCCAGGAATGGCCGCCGTGCCACTGCAGAAACTGTGGCGGCAGATTTTGCCGTAAATAGCCCATACCGCCGAATTGGTGATAGGCGAATCCCAGGATCAGGGCAAAACCGGCGAACATCAGGACGAATTCGAGGATATTGACGTGCACATCGGCGCGCAGGCCGCCTTTGATCAGATAGACGATAGTG
The DNA here is from genome assembly GCA_016934435.1 of Candidatus Zhuqueibacterota bacterium. Classification (GTDB taxonomy): domain Bacteria; phylum Zhuqueibacterota; class Zhuqueibacteria; order Residuimicrobiales; family Residuimicrobiaceae; genus JAFGSU01. Next base: position 2,856 of record JAFGSU010000238.1, read on the forward strand.
ATGAACACCGTGAGTAAGACGCAGAGCCACAGAGGCCAGCCAAAGATGATTTGCGCCATGATGCCGAGCATCAACACATACGGCGCCGGGGTCACCAGCAGAAACGTGAGAAAGGCGCCTAACAGCGACGTCTTTAAGCCGTAGCTTTCGAACAGCTTGTCGGGGATGGTGGCCAGTTGCGTTTGCCGCGCTTTTTTGGCGAGAAACAGCGCAAACAATAAGGCGAAGAGATAGTACGGCACACCGAATACCAGCCAGTTGGATAAACCGTAGCGATAGGTGAACTCGCCGATGCCGAGGATGCCGCCGTACCAGGTGGAGACCAGGGTGGCGACGAACATGGGCAGGGTGAGGGTTCGCCCGGCCAGAATATAATCATCCTTGCCCTGCCGGGCCCGGCGTTTGGCGCGCATTCCAACATAGACCACGGCGGTGAAATAGACCACAATCAGGGCGACATCGATGGCTGCAAAATGAATCATTTCTTATGCACCATGAACAACAGGAGATATCCTTTGCTGATGCTGATGCGCGCCGGTGTGGAGACGATAAAATTGCTCAGTCCTTCGCGCACCCCGAGCTCGAGGGATTCCTTGTGCAACGGATAGGCCAGCCCTTCGGTTTCAATGCCCTCGCACCTGCCCATGGGAAGAAGCGACACGGTTGTGCCGGGTTTTTCATTTAGAACCGTCTTTCCCTGAATGATGCGGACCATGCAATAGGCGTCGATGAATTGCAGGCTTAGTTTGCGATGATACTTGAGCAGGATGCTGAAATTGGCCATGGTATGGTCGGGTCTGCGGCCGGTGGCGCCGATGACGGTAGCGCGTTCGATGCCGCGATCTATGGCGAAATCCAGCGCCTTTTCCAGATCCGAATTGTCCTGGCCGGAATCATGAATAATTCTCTCGGAAGCAAAAGCCGCGCGCAGGTGCGGTCGCAGCGAATCCAGATCGCCGATGATGTAATCCGCCCGGATGCCGCGTTTGGCCAGACGATTGGCGCCGCCGTCGGCGCAGATAATGAGCGGTTCCTTTTTCAGGATCGCTTTCAGCAACTTTGGCGGCGGCAGCAGAGCGTTGCAGACGATCAGGGCATGTTTCTTTTTACTCATGATGAATCCCTTAAACGTTACCACGTTCAAACGTTCTAACGTAATTACAGTTCCACCGTCATCCCGACAAAAACATTCCGCGTGGCGCCGGGGAAAAACTCGTCGCCTTCACCGCCGGCCGCATACAGCGCATCAAAGAGATTGTTCACCGACACCTGCCAGATGATGCCCTGCAGCGCCGGTATGCCTGTCATTCGAAAAGTACAGTTCAAATCGGCCAGCGTATGCGATTTTACTTTTTGTTGTGGATTTTGCATATTGGATGTATAGAACGATCCGACGTGGCGCCCGGCCAGGGAAAGGCTCAGGCCGCCATTGCGATAGGTGATGCGTGCGTTGGCCACAATGTCCGGAAACCCGGCGATTTTGTGATTATCCAGTACCACAGGGCCTTCATCGGTATACCGGGTATGTTTGACCAGTCGATTCGAGCTCCAGGCGGCATTGCCGCTCAGCTGCCAATGGTGCGAGAAGCGCCATCGTCCGGTCAGCTCAACGCCGCGGTGCAGGGTTTTGTCGGCATTGCCGGTGATCGGCTGGCCGAAACGATCCAACTGGCCGCTTTTGACGATTTCATTGCGAAAAGACATATAATAAAATACAGCGGAGAGATGAGCCTGATCATCGCTGTAGGCCAAACCCGCTTCCAGATCGTGCATGGTCTCGTGTTTCACCAGCGGGCGGTCAAAATCAAAACTGCCGTCCGCATTCTGCTCGAACTGCGGCGCCACTGGCGAACCCCAGCTGACCGGCGTGCTCGATTCGGCCGCATCGTAGAGGTTTTTCAGGCGCGGTTCGCGACTGGTGCGGGCAAAAGTAGTAAAAACATGCCAGCCCGGCCGGAAATGGTATTGCACGCCCACTTTGGGATTGAAAAAGAAATAGGGCATCCTGAAATCATTGCCGACGTATTTTTCCTCGTACAGTCGATAGGTATGATGCACCAGCGTGGCCTCAGTCAGGAGACGCGTTTTATGGGAAAGGCGATAGATTTCATTGGCATAGAGTGAAAACATATTTTTGCCGCCGCGGTAGGAATAATAGCGGTAATCCGGCGTCACTCCGGCCGGCAGACTCTCGCCCCATTTCAACGTGCCGTAGTGCAGCGAGCGGTGTAATCGCGCTTCGCCGCCAAGGGTCAACACTCCGTTCGTATGGTTGATCTGGGCCCGCGGCATCCAGCCCCACTGCTTGTTGTGCACAAAGGCGTGGATCAGGGCGTTGGGTATGTATAATTCTTCCGGATCACCCTGCACGGCGAAACCGTTCTCCGGCGTAATGCGATAATAACTGTAAGACGCCCAGGAGCCATCGTAATCAAAAAATCCCTCTCCCTTGACATAAAAAAGTGTATTGTGTATTATGGCGTTGCCGATTTTCCATTCGTTGATCAACTCATAATGGGGCTGGGAGAAATTTTCGATTTCCTCTTTGCGGGTGATCGGATTGTATTTGCGTTTCCTGCGGTCGTTGAGGTAGGCCTTGGGCACGCCATAGTAGGCGAGATGGTCGGATATGGGGCCGCCGTAGAGATTGATTTGCGTGGTCATGTTGCGATCAAAGCGGGCGACGCCGAGGTAGTAGCTGTTGAAATCCACCCAGCTGTTTTCGCGATAGCCGTCGCTCTCTATTTTACCCAGCCGGCCGTAGATGGCGTATTTGTCCTCCAGCAAGCCGGAGCTGGCGGTGAGGCTGAATTTGCGCGTATTGAAGCTGCCATAGCCGCTGGTGAAGGCAATGCCGCGCTGGCGGGTGAAATTGGAGGTGATCAGATTGATGGCGCCGCCGATGGCCGGCGTGCCGGACCAGTAACTGCCGGCGCCGCGCTGCACCTGAATGTTCTCGATATTGGCCGCCAGATCGGGGAAATCGAGCCAGTAAACGCCGTGGTCTTCGGGATCGTTTTGTGGCACGCCGTTGATCATCACCGAGATGCGGCGTTGATCGAATCCGCGCAGATTGATGTAGGTATAACC
>JAFGSU010000239.1 GCA_016934435.1 Candidatus Zhuqueibacterota bacterium
AGCGCATCCCAGATGCTCTCAGGCCCAACCGCTTCACCTGCATGAACAGTGCGCCCCAGGCCGGCTTCGCGCGCAATATCATAGGATTTAATAAATTCTTTCTGCGGCGATTTCATTTCATCGCCGGACAAACCCACGCCTGCAATGAACGGATGGTTCAAATCAGCGACGCGACGAACTAGGTTTGCGCAAACCTCCGAGCCATACGATCGTATCTGATTGACGATGAGGCGCGATAGGATGCCGAGATGTTCTTCCGCTCTTTTCGCGCTTTTATAAACGGCGTCGACGATATCTGCCAACTCAAAACCCAGGTCAAGATATTTTTGTAACGCACAATCAAATTCGACGTATCGTACATGCTGAAGCGCCAGATGTTCGAACAACTCATCCGCCACACGGGTCAAATCCTCAAGCTGAACAATGTTGTTGGAAACGGAACGCATGGCGGTAACAAACTGGGACAGGTTATCAAAATTATATAATTCTTTGACGTCGTCCGCATCTTCCGGCAGTAATTCCGAATTGTTGCGGCGCATCAATGCAATAGCCGTTTGCGGTTGAATAGAGCCTTCAAGATGGACGTGCAGTTCGACTTTGGGCATTTTTCTGATAAATTCATCAAGTTGGTGATCAATCACATGCAGCCTCGAAATCTGGTTCGAATGACTTTTTCTAAATGATCAAGCTGGTGTCGTCATATCTTTCTGATCACACCATGAGGAAAACACCTGCGAAAATGTTGATACAATGTCCGCAAAGTAAAATATTAACCTCCTGAGCGGCTCATTTTCCGTTCCGAGCATCGCTCCATACAGAGCACAACCAAATTCGGCCTTAACAGGCGAACTGAAAATATGCCACCCTCAGGGTTGTACGATTAAGCTGTGGACACCGAATCGGTTACACAGATATAGGGATATTATCTACAGATGCTCTTTCCACTTAATATATTTTTATTTTTTCATAATTTCCACAATTAATTTATAAAAATGTAACTTTTTCCACATTTAAGTTAACCGCGTCATACTGCTCATCTACGCGGCCGAATAATACATAGGGTTTGGTGGCGGACATCATATGCGCATATTTATTATATACTTTCGGGAAAAAAACCGTCTCATAAATGGCGGTGGTATCCTCAAAACTGAGGAACTCCATCAGCTGTCGGTCTTTGGTGCTGATAAGCTTATGGGTGATTAGCCAGCCGATGGTCTGCACTTTTTCACCAACATGCTTGTCCAGGTCGCAGCCTTTTACATGCGATATTCGCGCTATTTTAGCCTCATACAACGTCAAAGGATGACGAGAAAGTAAAAATCCCAGAATCTCGCTTTCCATGCGCCATAATTCCTTTTGAGAATATTCGGGTGGTCTGGGCAAATTCTCTGTTATAGGAGTGGTCTGGAATAATGAGAGCGTTTCGCCGATATTTTTTTCTTTTGCGTGGCAAGCCTTCCAGAGATGCAATTGCCATAAGAGCTGTGGACGAGAGGCTTTTGCTTCCAGCGCATCAAAACATCCAGCCTTTACCAGAAGAGTGATATCAGAAGGATCTACTGTAACGCGAGTTAAAAAATCGGAGAAACTTTGGAATGATCCGTTTAATCGCCTGATCCGGAGAATCTCACTGGCGGCCGTCTGCGCCAATCCCTTGAGCTGCATGAGACCAACGCGGACTTTATTGTCTATACCCTTATATGGATAGTCACTCTCATTGATATCCGGGGGTAAAATCTCCAATCCCATGCGCCGCGCTTCGGAAATATAGGCAAAAGCAGAGTAATAGCCGCCCATGTTGCTGATAACAGCGGCGATAAATTCGGCCGGGTAGTGTATGCGCAAATAGGCCGACTGGTAGGATACCAGCGCAAAGGAAGCGGAATGGGGTTTGCAAAAGCTATATTCGGAAAAACTGAGAATCATATGCCATATTTTTTCGCAGGTGTCTTCAGACACACCGTTCGCCTGCGCGCCTTGAAAAAATTTTTGTCGGTATTCTTCCGTCTGCTTCTCCCTGTGTTTTTTGCCGATTATTTTTCGCAGCTCATCGGCCTCGGACGAATTAAAATTTGCCAGGGCCATGGCTACTTTGGAGACGTCCTCCTGATAGACCATGATGCCGTAGGTTTCTTTCAATATTGCTTCCAGTTTAGGATGCAGGGGCTGATAGGAGCCACCTCGAAGACGGCGGATATATTCGTTGATGTATATATTGGCCGCCGGCCGAATAATGGAGCTGTGAATGACCAGATGCTCAAAGTCGCCCTTGCCCGTCTTTCGCTGCAACTGTCGCATGGCCGGCGATTCCACATAAAAAACGCCTATGGTATCGCCGCGGGCGAGCAAGGAGCGGGTGTCGGAATCTTCAAGCACATTAATCCGGTTGAAATCGATAGTCCGATGATAGTTGCTTTTCACTGCGGCAATGGCATCGCGAATGACCGAGAGAGATCGATTGCCGAGGATATCCATTTTCACCAGTCCCATATCCTCGGACTGGTCTTTTTCCCACTGCACGACCTGCACCGTTTGCAAATCCTGCGGCAGGCCCTGCGAGCCGTTTTGCAAAACACCCTTCAGGTTCAATATTTTTTTGGCTGGTTGTACGGGCACATACTGATCCAATCCGCCCGGGGCGATGACCACGCCGCCGCAGTGTACGGACAAATGGCGAGGATAGCCTCGAATTTTTTCCGCCATCCGAATGATCTCGGGCCATGGCTCTCGAAGATCATAGTGTCGGAACATGGGATGAGAGGTTACGGTTTTTCCAAGGTCTTCGGGCTGCCAGTACCCCGAAATTTTCTTGGTGACGGCGCCGATCTCTGCGTCGGGCAGGCCATACACTTTGGCAATTTCGCGTAGCGCCGAACGCGCCTTGAAACAGTTGTGATTGGCAATCATGGCTACCTGGTTTCGGCCGTATTTTTTAAACAAATAATCGAGAATATCGTCGCGTTCGTCCCAGGGGAAATCCACATCAATGTCCGGCGGGTCCTTGCGACCGCGATTCAAAAAGCGTTCGAAGAACAGATCGTATTTCAGAGGATCTACGTGCGTAATGCCGAGACAATAACTCACCAGACTGGAAGCAGCCGATCCCCTGCCACAGGTGCGAGGCGCCTGGCGCACAGCATCGGCAACAACGAGGAAATAGGGCGCAAACCCTTTCTCACTGATGAGCGCCAGCTCGAACTCGAGGCGCTTTTTTATCTCATCATCTATTCGACCATAGCGCCAGAGAATCCCTTTGTGCACCTCTGATCGTAAAAAAGACTGCGCATCTTCACCGTTCGGCCCGTGAAAGGATGGAAAAATAAATTTCCCGAAATCCAGATTAAATGCGCATGCCCGGGCGATCTTATAAGTATTTTCGATGGCCTCCGGACAATCGGGGAAATATTGCTGCATTTTTTCGCCAGAGCTGAAATGGGCGGCAGGGTCGGCCAGTTCGTCGGGAGGAATACGTTGCAGGGTGCAGTTCAAATCAATAGCGCGCAATAATCGGTGCACATCCCAATCGGCAGGATTGACAAAATATACGGCCTGACTGGCAACGATGGGCAATTGATGCTGCCGAGCAAACGATAAGGCTGATTCGCGGTTTCCGTGCGGGATGAGCTCGACGTACATTTCGGCTGAAATACCCGGCCGCTGCAATGCGGATATCAGATTCAGGTCATCAGTGAAAATAATTATGTCCGTGTGGTGTTCAATTAAAAGGGAATCCAATTCGACGGATTCTTCGCCGTGTACGGCGGTGATGAGCCTGCACAGCGTTTGGTAGCCACGCATACTTTTCGCCAGCACCACGGCGTGGTGTGAATCTTTGACGAGCTGTGCTCCGATGATGGGTGTAAGGCCATGTTCCCGGGCTGACTGCAGGAACCACACCAGTCCATAGAGACCATTGGTATCGGTCAGCGCCAAATATGTCATACCCAGTTTTTTAGCCGCAGCGCAGA
>JAFGSU010000240.1 GCA_016934435.1 Candidatus Zhuqueibacterota bacterium
GGATGGCACAGGTTTTTGTCGTATCGAATGATAACATGCGGTTCCTCACGGAATAGGATCAGATGGAAGTTGTGAAATATTTCGGTCAGAACATATCTTTCTGAACAACTGATATGTCGACAAGGTTAGGTATCATGATTATTCGCACTCTTTTTCCTTAATATGTAATGCCATTTTCACCAGCGACGTCACAAGGCAGACACCCGCTGAGATGGATAATATCCAGAAAGAGGCTGTCAACTCTGAAATGATCGAATAAACGATTCCAAACAACATGCCGCAGGTCAGATAGGCCGTTTTATTGAAAACGTTGATCTTGCGTCCTGGTTGTTGAATGAGTTTGATACCCAGGTATTCCATGCTAACGGTGAATAGCAGGCATGGGAAAAACATTAAAAGCAGCATCGAAGGCACAGAGAATAAAACGGCTATCCAGAAAAGCGGTTCTTGGCATATTTGCATTATGATAGAATATAAAATGATGCCCGATAAGGTCGGCAAAAAAAAGGAGAGCAGGATTCTTGCAATTTTGATTTGAATCCTATATAATTTTTTTGATTCCATGTCAGGCATTGTGTACAAGTCAGATATTTTTTGCTGAAAAGAAAAGCAACGATCGGATAGAATATATTAAGTGCTCTCAAGAATGATTACTCGCGATCACTGAATTTTAGCAAATTTAATTAAAATATGCAAAGGGAAATAGGTCTTTTCAATGGTCGGGGAGGTATGGTTCAGGGTAGATCATGATGCAGTTTTCTTCGGCGAAAGCATATTCCCCTCGTCACCAAGCTCTGGAGAGTGTATGAAAACAAGAAATTTGGTCACTGAATATTGACCTTGCATAAAAAAAATCACTTAAAAAAAGCGCATTTCCACACACTCTTTCCGGCTTGTTGACGATATTTTTATAAACGCTATACTTTGACATCTGTCGCCGGGTAAGTATTCGGAAACATGCACAAAAAAAACCTAACATGTCATTCTGCAAGAATCCATTGTCGGAGGCGTGCCAGCGTGCTGAGAGAACGGAAACACTCATCGCCGTCAAGTGCTACCGAGATATATCCGTATCTGTTCCACTACGACAATAGATGCCTACAGCATGACTGGAGGGAAAAAGGCCGTTGGCCCTTGGCAGTTTGCAGCTGACAGAGGTCAGAAGGCAGAACAAAATCGATTATCCCCCTCGTCATCAAACTTTGGAAAGAGTGTGAAAATGTAATGCAAACTCACACCGAGACACAAAGCATGCAAAGAAATTACTTTGTGTGCTTTGTGCCTCTGCTCTGGAATCTGCCGCGGGAATAAAAACTAAAAGCCGGAGCTTGGGAAGGAGATAAATAATAAACCAGGTCGCAGAGGGGTGTTTGATTATAATGACTGAAACCAGAACCTTTTATAAGCAAATCCTCAGCCACGAGAGGTATATAAAGATTTTTCTCTGCATTCTATGCGGGCTCTGTTAGTTTTTTTATTAAACGCCGAGCGCGCAGAGGCCGCAGAGATTTCGCATACGGTACAAAAACAATCCCGGCCTTGCCGAGGATATCCAAAGATCCATAGAATAGTACATATCCCGTCTCCTCGTCCGCTTGCGAAAGAGATAGAGGGTGCTGATAACTATTTATTTCAATTGCAATTATGTGGAGCCCACCTAAGAGGTGGACTCCACATAAAGCAGTCCCTTAAACGCTACGGAAAACCTAATATCTATGGCATCGTCGCGTCTTGCGATTTGAGCAGACCTCTACGATCCCATCTCCTGCAGCAGATAGTCGGCGCCCATGAATTTATCCATGATGAACTGAACATATCGAACATCGACCGAGATACTGCGCTGGATATCGTCGTCGTATTGCCAGTCGCTGTTCATGGCTTCGTAATTGCCGTCGAAGAGGATGCCGATCAACTCGCCGTAGGCATTCAGGACCGGACTGCCGCTGTTGCCGCCGGTGGTATCCACCTTGTGGAGGAAATCAATCGCAATATCCTGCAAGGTCGCGTCAGCCCATTTACCGAAATCTTTGTTCTGATGCAGAACACGCAGTTTGTCCGGCATATTGAACGGTTCTTTGCCGGTGTTCTTCTCCAGGACGCCCGCCAGGGTGGTAAAAGGCAGATACGTCACAGCATCGCGGGGCACATACCCGGCAACTTTGCCATAGGTGAAGCGGATCGTGCCGTTGGCATCGGGATACAATTTGCTGCCCTTCCATTCGTACAGCGCATTGATGTACTCTTTGCGCAGTTCGGTGATGCGGGCTCCGAATTTTTCGTTGCGCTTGCGCATGAGCTCCACTTCATCATACACCGCCGCCGCCAGATTGATGAATGGATCATTCAGATTTTTCAGCTCAGCCGAGCTTTTTTCCGCCAGCGATTGCGCATAGGCGACATCGGTGAGTTTGCTATTCTGAAAGGCTTTGTCGACAAAATCGTCGACGGATGGATAGTTTTCCTGAAGGTATTGCACGCCGGCGATGCGGTTATCCTCGGGCAATGCAACGGCCTCGTTCAGCGCTCTTTTTAGAAGCGCTTTGTCTGAGGCTTCGAGATAACTGTAATATTGATACGGCATACGTCCGACCGCGCGCTTGACGTCGCGCTCGGAAAAATTGGGATCCCGTTCTCCTTCGGGTTTTTCGCGCTCCCTGGTCAGATTGTACAAATTCCAGGCGACGTTGAACAGGGTGCCGGAGAGGCCGAACATATTCTGCAACACGTTGTCGTGCAGCTCCAGTGTTTCCAGCCCTTTGTATTCCTCCCGTATTTCGTTGAGCACATTACCGTATTTTTTCTGCAAATCGGGTTTGCTGTTGATGAATTTCATCAGCTCGGCTTCAAAGGCCTTCTTTTTTTCGACAAAATGGGTTTTGGTCATGCCTTCTATTTTGCCCTGATAGTTTTTCATCACATTGTTCAGGCCTTTGGACAAGTCCGCCACTTTGATCTCCGCCTCACTGGAGGTCTTGCCGATTTCATCGAGCAGGTCGATGATTTCCTGGAACTGTTTGACGCTGCTGGGATAGTTATGATGGAGATTCCAGGCCACTGAATTGGACGTCCGGTAACGGGTGGTTTGGCCGGGATAGCCGAGGACAAAGGTCATATCGCCGGTGTTCAAATCGCGGCCGGACGGCTTAAGCCAATATTTCGGTTTGTAGGGTACATTGCCTTTATCAAAATCCCGGCCCTCGCCTTCGGGGGAGACGTAGACGCGCACCAGGGCGAAATCACCGGTATGGCGTGGCCACATCCAGTTGTCGATGTCACCGCCGTAATTGCCGATGCTCATGGGCGGCATGCAGACGACGCGGATGTCGTCGAATCGCTTGTAGACGTAGAGGATGTACTGTTTGCCGTTGTACATCTCAGCCACAGTGGCGGTAATATCCTTCTTGCCTTCTTCGATGTTGTCGGTGATCTCCTGGATTTTCGCCCGGATGGCGCGATCTTTCTTCACCGCATCGGTGATGCCCTCACCGGCGGCCTGCACTTTTTTGGTCACGTCTTTCATCTCGATCATCAACCGCGCCGAAAGTCCCGGGCCCTGAATCTCTTCTTCTCCGGTTTTTGCTAAAAAACCATTGGTTAAATAATCGGTGCCTTGCGTGGAAGCGCGCTGTACCGCGCCAAAGGCGACGTGGTGGTTGGTGAGAACCAGACCGTTGGATGACACAAAGGATGCGGTGCCGCCGCCCAGCTGGATGACGGCGTCGGTGATGGACGGCTTGTCGGGATGATAGATTTGCTCCGCCGAGAGCTGCAATCCCATCTTCTGCAGGTCCATCTCCTGCATCTGGCTCAGCAGCCACATGCCCTCTTCGGCGAGGCCCAGGGTGGTTAATGACAGAAGACACAAAAACACACAGGTGGTTCTTTTCATAGTTCCTCCTCGGTTTTATAAGATTAATTCATGTTGTATATACGAACCATCTTTAATGGAGTTTCGAAAAAAATCATCGGTTGGACGAAAAAGGAACAGGGAGGATGCCAGGGCCGGGCTGAGGATCCCCCCTCGCCAGCAGGCTCCGGGACTGTGAAAACGGAATGCAAATTCACACAAAGCTACAAAGCACGCAAAGAATCGACTTTGTGTGTTTGGAATAAATGATATCAGTTCGCTAACCAGTGTTCCCCCTCGCTCCCAGGCTTGGGCCTGGGAGCGCACCAGTCACAACAGCTGTTTTGCTAAAGCCAACGAAGCCGCGTTCATTTGAGGTCGAAACGATCCAGGTTCATCACCTTGGTCCAAGCCTTGACAAAATCCTGCACTAATTTGACCTGGCCGTCCGCACAGGCATAGACTTCCGCCAGGGCCCGGAGCTGTGAATTGGAGCCGAAGACGAGATCGACCCGGGTTCCGGTCCACTTGAGTTCGCCCGTGGCGCGATCATGGCCTTCGAATACCTCCTCATCATCCTTGCTTGCTTTCCATATTGTATTCATGTCGAGCAGGTTGACGAAAAAGTCGTTGGTCAGCGCTTCCGGCCGCTTGGTGAAGACGCCATGTTTGGAGCCGCCAAAGTTGGTCTTCAGCACGCGCATGCCGCCTATGAGCACGGTCAGCTCGGGCGCGGTCAGGGTCAGTAGTTGCGCCCTGTCAAGCAGCATCTCTTCGGCCGGTACGGCATAGCGGGCTTTCCGGTAGTTGCGGAAGCCGTCCGCTTTCGGTTCCATCACGGCGAAGGAAGCCGCATCGGTCTGCTCCTGCGAGGCGTCCATGCGTCCCGGCGTAAAGGGCACCGTCACTTTGTGACCCGCATTCTTCGCGGCCTGTTCCACACCGGCGCAACCGGCGAGAACGATCAGATCGGCCAGCGACACTTTTTTGCCGCCGGACTGAGCTTTGTTGAACTCGCTCCGGATTTCCTCCAGGGCTTTGAGCACCTTGTTCAGCTGTTCGGGCTGATTAACCTGCCAGTCCTTCTGCGGTGCCAGGCGAATGCGGGCGCCGTTGGCGCCGCCGCGCTTGTCGGAACC
>JAFGSU010000241.1 GCA_016934435.1 Candidatus Zhuqueibacterota bacterium
CGCGGCGTCATCAGCAGGCCCATGCGGCCGATCTCCCCCAATCCGGCGTCGCGCGCCACCAGGGGACAGATGACGCGATAGTTGCCGTCGACGTGGGCGCGGGCGCTGTAACCGAGGTTGCGGATGAAACAGGCTATTTGCACGGCAATGGCGCCGGCATGGAGGTACTGCTGCGCCGATTCCATCACCGTCGGGCCCAGTGGTGCGTGATCGAGCATACATTTATCCATCTCCACTGTAAAGGCGATGGCATATTGATGGTTGTGTTCGATCGGCGCGCCGTAGGGCTCGTTGCGGCCGAGGTTACTGTAGAGGTGATAGTCGCGCAGTTCGGTGATGCCCACGGCGGCGGCGCCAAGTTTGACGCCCCAATTTTTGATAAAAGTCGACATTTGCGCCGCATCCGATCGGATGCGTTTTTTTGCCGGCTCGCCGTCCAGCATGGTGTGGAAAGCCGTTACCGCCGCAAAGCCGGCATCTGCGGCTGCGAACTGGTGCGGATGGTATAAAGCGGCCCCAGGCGACAGCAAGCCGGGTTTGCTGCGAAATCGCGCATCCGCTGCCGCCTTCTCAGGATGGCGTAGATAATATGCCTTGAACCGCTGCGATTCGGGCTGCAAATAGTAGCGCGCAAAGATGGTATCGCGTTCGTCGACGCGCTTTATCGGGCTATCGTCTTCTTGCGACCGACGCCTGCCGAGGGGGAGGAAGAGTATGAATCCGCCGAGGATCGGCAGGGCGACGAGCAGTCTAACCATAAACTCATGCGCCGGGAAGCGGAAAAATGCGCAGACCGCATAGGGCAGGGGCAGCAGCAGACTCAGCGCTAACAGTCGCTGCATGGCCCGGCGTTCACGTTCCAGGCAGGAAATGAAAGACGCATACAGCAATATCAGCAATATTAACAGCCCCATGGCGAGGGCGAGCCATTGATACGGCGTGGTTGGCGCGGATGGGGCCACGTGGAAATTCCTTTAAAATTTAAATGCAATGCCAAAAGTGCTGATGGTGTCCAACTCTTCGGTCGCATCGGGCGGCCGACTGTCGTATCGCAAATTGTATTTGATCGTCACGTCGAGATGTTTACCCGCATCGATAATGAGGGCGTTTTCGGAGATGATTTTGATATCGTCCCACTTTCCGATCTCCGGCTGAAAGTAGGTGACCGATAGGAGTGTAAGGTTTTTATCGATAGCAAACTCAAAGGTTTCATAATTGCTGAGGCGATGCGCCTCGGCGTGTTTTTCGTGGCTCGATTGATCCGGCAGATCATAATCCTCGATTTCATACATGTACGACAGTCCCACTCTGAACTTGAACGGCCCCTTTTTCAATAGGCGGAATCGCAATCCGGTTCCGATCAGTTTTCGCGCTGATAGCTTTCTTTTTTTGTTGAAATCATATTGCACAAACATTTCATGCTGCAGGTGGCGGTTGACGGCGAACACATTGCGCAGATGGAAGAACATCTGGTCGAAAATTTTCTTATCCCGTTCGCGGGTGTAGCCGATGTCGGACACCAGAAAAGTGTAATCCTCGCCCCAGTTATAGTTCAATCTGCTGCCGACGGCGATGTGCCGGTAACTGGTGTTGCCGGTGCTGACAGTGGCTGTTAGGTCCACATGGCCGGAAAAGCCGGTGGAGTCGGCGTCCTGGCGAAAGCGCTCGGTGTTGACCTGAGCGGTGACGGGTAGAATGAGGCAAAGTACGGGCAGAAAAATGCGGGATATTTTTAACACGATGGTGGCGCTCCGTTTTTTAATACAGCTTTCGGTCCTGTTTCAGCAGCCATTCCTCAAAAGTCCGGCGGCAGAGTTGTTCATCGATCCGGGCACTGGTTAATCTTGTTGATGATGTTTCGCCGCGGATGACCTGATAGATGGTGGCGTCGTCGAAACCGATCTTGGCGGCGTCCGCATGGGTGCAGCCGTAATAGAGGCGCGGTATTTTTGCCCACAGGATGGCGGCAAAGCACATGGGGCAGGGTTCGCAGGAGGAATAGATTTCGCAATCCGACAGGTCGAATCGGCCTAATTTTTTCGCCGCTTTTCGGATGGCGAGGATTTCCGCGTGGGCGGTGGGGTCCTGCGTCTTTAGCACCTCATTGTGCGCCCTGGCGATGACGCTGTTAGCCCGCACGATGACGGCGCCGAACGGTCCGCCGTGGTTGCGGCGCATGCCCCTGAGCGCCTCTGTCACGGCGATGTGCATGAATGGGTTGGGTTGGGTCATTGATCTGAATATTTTGCTCTAGTATGCTTTGCCTGAAACTCCTGCAAGGCATACTCTATCGCCGATTGCCAATCAATCATTTCGCCGATTTTGTCTTCAAGAAACGGCAGGTCTTCATCTTTGAGGGAGATTTCCAAGCCGCTTTCATCCATGACGGAAAAGACATCCTCGACGTTCAAAGAATACAGGATGTGTTCTCTATTAAAAGTCATTTTACCCTCTCTGTAATAAATCTACTCTCAATTTTAAGTCAAAAAATGATAAATATCAAGGATTTTTCAATCAGCTGGCAGAGAAATTAAGGGCGACTGATGCGACGGGACATGACTGTAAATCCCTGTCATTGCAAGTTGGGTATGGCAAAACTGCCATTATTCCCGAAAGGACAAAAAAAGAATGTCATTGCGAGTTGAGCACGAGAATCTTTCGATATTTCAAAATTAACAAAAAAAAAGATGTCACCGCGAGCGGAGCAATCGAGCATCAATTCTCAGATGTATTGTGTTGGAGCGTGGCGGTCTCCGCTGTTATTAGAAGCGAAGGAACAGGGCATGAAAAAGAACAGCAGCCGCCATGGAGCGTAGCAATCTCCGCCATGTCCTTAGTTACAGTCACCTTTTGGCGGAGATTGCTTCGTTCCAACGCAGTTTTGGCAGAAAATGGCGATATCGTTCCTCCACTTCTTGTATATTGAAAGTTGTAAGTATTTTATTTAATACATCCTTTGTAAAGTCAGGATTTTTTATTAAACTGACAGGATTAGGAG
>JAFGSU010000242.1 GCA_016934435.1 Candidatus Zhuqueibacterota bacterium
GCTGAGATTAAAAATCAAATCCGAGGGAAACTCGATGGTATTGATCTCGATCAAGCCGCCGGAAAAATCCGCCGGCTTGTCGGGCATGGCCGTCTTTGAAGTCAAAAGCTGCTCGATCAAATTGGCCGGAAACAGATCGTAACTGAAACTCCGCTTCTCCGGATCGGTACTGGGCAACGAAGAACCGTTCAGCAGGGTGCTGTTGTAACGGTCGCCGACTCCCCTGACGTAGGCGAACTTGCCTTCCGAAATGGTGACGCCGGTCATCCGTTTCAGTACATCGGTGCCGTCGCTGCTGTTGTTCCGGGTGATCAATTCCGCGCTCATGCCGTCTACGATATTGTTGGAATTTTTCTGAATGTTCAACACCGACAGCTCACTGGTCCGGAGCGCTTCGGCGGTTACCACTACCTGATTCAACTCGATGGTTGATGGGGTAAGCGCGATGTTCAGTTTGCTGTCCATACCGGAACTCACCACCACTCTCTCCACCGTAACACCCTGATAGGAGATGTAGGAAAATTTAACCTGATAGGTTCCGGGTAGAACATTTTTAATGGAAAAATGGCCGTCCAGGTCGGAGACGGCGCCCAGTCTGGTGCCGACCAGCAGCACATTTGTGCCGATGAGCGGCTCGTTGTTCGATTTATCGATGACTTTACCGCTGATGGAGCCCGGTTCCTGAGCAAATGTAAACGCACTTGACAGGAACAACGATAAAAGAAAGATAAATAAAACATTTGCCATATCAACAGATGCAAAATAACCCGATTTTTGAGATTTGTTTTGCATTTTTTAACCTTCCCTAAATTTTTTTCTTGCACTAAATAATAATTCTTCAATCTAAATTATCTTAATTTAGTAATCCAATGTTAAGGTTACGTTAAGAAATGATAAAGAATTAGTGAACTAAGCAAGGCTAATAATGGAAGGAAGGGGCGCCGGAATCAGCGCATGAAACCGCAGCTGCCATGGTCTGTGATTGTCTGAAAACACACCATTGCCTTGTTCTCGCATCACCGGCAAAATCAAGGGGAACAGGGATTGTTATTGACATCAGGGATAATTTTTATTAAATTTTCCATACATTCGGTTTTGACCTGCGAACTGAACTGAAACGCTTGCCTTGCTACGATGCGTCCTGTCGGGAAGGATTCCAAAATATGAGAACTATCGTCTTGTTGTGCCTGTTTACAGGTAATCTGCTTCACAGCCAGTCCGTGCACATCCCATCCTGCTACACGGTAGACACAAAACTCTCACATGATCTTGAAGAAATCATAATCGATCTCGGGCTCAATGGCGAATTCGATGCCGGAGAGGACGGCCTGGAGCGGATATCCCTGGCGGTGATCGATTTGACGACGCCGAAACCGCGTCTGGGCGGCGTCCATTTTGATAATTTCATCTATCCCGCGTCGGTCTATAAAATGTATGTGGCGGCGGAGGTTTTACATCAGATATCCGAAGGGGAGCCATCCCTGACTTCCCGATATGTAGCCCGATTCCCCAATGTCCGCGACACCGCGCGGGAAATCCTATCCGACCCGCGTCCGCTGCTGCAGGACGGCGATACGGTGACGGTGAATTACCTGCTCGATCTGATGATCACACGCAGCGACAATTCCGCGGCCAATTGCCTGATCGATCTGGCGCGCCGGGAAAATATCAACGCCCTCATGCATCGCCATCACTGGCACGGCAGCGAAGTGACGCGCAAGTTTTTATCGCGCAAATATGAAGACCCCGGATATGAAACCATCCGCGGCACCGAAACCTGCGCTTTGCACGCCGCCGATTTTCTCTATCGCATCGATACCAATCAGCTAATAAATCCGTGGGTGAGCATGCAACTAAAGGCCTTGCTGGCGCGACAGCTGGATAAATCCAAATTGGCCGCCGGGCTGCCACCCAACACCATGTTCTACCACAAAACCGGCTGGTACGCCTGCTGGACCCACGATGTCGGCATCGTCGATGACGGTCGCAGCCGATATGTGATCGCCTGTTTCCTGCCGGTGCCGGGAAAAAAGGCGCTGGAGGTATACAAAGAGCTGGCAAAACGGGTGCATGCGTTGATGCAAAAGTAGCCTTGGCCGCTGTTGCGAACGGACCAAAGTGAGGGTAATATTATACTTTGTTGGCACTTGTGTGGTGTTGTCCCAAAAGTCCAAAAAATGTTTAGATTCGACTTTATGAGCGCCTTTTACCCCGGTTTTTCAACGGGCCTGTCTGTCCGATTTTTGGCGAAGAGAAGGACAGGATGAGGGAGCCATGCCGTCATTTAACCATATTCGACGGCTGTTATTGTACTTTTTTGACAATATCAAAATGAATCACAACGGCTTGGCGTGATCCTTATGGATGTATCCTTCGCTGCCGTCCAGCAACTTGACTTTATACCAGTCGCCTTGGATGCCGATGAATTCCAGCTCGATGGCGCCCGGCACTCTGATCAGCACCTCGCTATCCTCTGCCGGCTGGGCATGAACTTTATATCGATCGCCGCCGCCGCCGTTCATGCGAATCTTGGGTATGGTCGCCTCCTGCACCTGCTCGGTTGTAATGATAAAGTCGTAGGGTTCCAGACTCAATCCCAGAGCCTCCAATTGCTGCCAGAATCGTTGCTGCTTTTGTACCCGTTGCAGCGCTTTATGATATTTTTTTTCTTTGCTCACCAATTTGGTGGCCATGGTAAATTGTTCCATGGCCGGATCATAATTGCCCACCGCCTCATGCAGCAGACCCAGGTTATAGATGGCGGCGTGGTTATAGGGGTCCTTCTCAACAACCGCGGTGTACTGCAGATAGGCGTTATCCAGGTCAT
Source organism: Candidatus Zhuqueibacterota bacterium (assembly GCA_016934435.1). Taxonomy (GTDB): domain Bacteria; phylum Zhuqueibacterota; class Zhuqueibacteria; order Residuimicrobiales; family Residuimicrobiaceae; genus JAFGSU01. The sequence continues at coordinate 2,828 of JAFGSU010000242.1, forward strand.
AGTTCTCGATATGTTTTTTCGCCAGTTCATAAAAGCGTTTATACTCCTTGCCTTCCACTTTGGCGAATTCAAATTTATTTTCCTTGAAGGTTGGCAAAAAATAATCGGTTAGTTGTTTGGCGACACTCTGCAGGCAGACATCGATGGTCTGCTCGGCCGGCGGTAATTCCTTGCCGTAATCGCCCTCGCATTTCTTCACATCCTGACGCGCTCTGGCATCCTTGGTGCCCATCAATTGCCCGGTTGTGACGTTGATGATGCGGATGGCGGCGCTGACATTGGCCGATCTTTTATAGCAATCCACCTGGGTTTTGGTTTTTTTTACCGTGCGCGTCTCTCGCTCCCATTTGTCCCGGCACGCCGCATTCAGCTGTCCGGTGATGATTGCATCGACGCCGAGCATCTGTCCGACCTGAGCAGCCTGAGCTTCGTCGACCAGCCCCGATTGACCCAATTTCAGTTCCTCTAAAACCTCGTCCAGCCGGCTGCGTTCGACGACGACAAAAACGTCGGTGCGCGCGCCCTGCTGGAAGGTACGGCCCTCTTTTCGCCCCAATCCGAGAAAGCCGCTGCCCACATCCTTGATGCCGCGGTCGGCTTCCACCATCTGGGCGATGATCAGATCGGCCAATTTCTCACCGCTGTCACTGAAATAATCCGTACCGGTTTTTTTCATCGCGCCGCTCACCGTTTCGATGGTGCCGAGAATTTTGTCCAGGTCGGTCTTTTTGCCCGGCTTGCCCTCGATTTTATAGCTCGATGTGACCGAAAAATCAACCACCGCAATCTGCTTCACGCCTTCCAGTACCTGGTCGGGCGGCGTCAGGATAAAACATTTCAAATCCTGCGCTGCGGCCGGAATTGATGCCACAAAAAAAAGAAAAACAACCAAGCCAACTGATATTCCATTACTGCCGATTCGACGAACCATGTAACCCTCCTTTTATTTTTCTTCAAGATATTATTACAAAATGAAAAAATCAATGACTTTTTCTGCTGTTTGCAGAACGACCGAACCGCCTGGGCGGCGCCGGCAGAAAAACAGCGGTTCAGTGTTCACAGGGCCAACTTAATCTTTCTGTTTGGTTCGCCGCTTCACAGATCGTTCGGGAAACAGCCATTCAGCCTCAAACAATAAAAATGCAATTGTCGAAAAAAATCACGAAAAATAACTTTTTCTGTGAATTTTTAAAATATTTTTTGTATCTTATTTACTATATTTATATTGCAAAGGAGAAGCACAATGGAATCCAATCCCCCGGCATATTCACCCGCATCCGGCGCGCAGCAGCCGCCGCCGCGCCGTCGCACCAGCGGTTGCATAATCGCAATAGTTGTGGTGGCTTTTATTTTCATCGCTCTGATCGTCATGATGGTGGGCTTTCTCGCCCTGCTCAGGGGTTCTTTTGCCAGTAAACCCATCACCATCAAACCGAATACGGTTGTGCAGTTGCGCGCCTCCGGCAGCATTAAGGAACGCGCCGCCACCAATCCCTTCTCGCTTTTTGCCTCCGGGCAACGACGCGACGTAACATTTTTTGACGCGCTTACAGCTATTCGAAGCGCCAAAGATGACGACCATGTGATCGGGCTGTATTATCGCGCCGGTGAATTGCGCTGCGGCATGGCCAAAGCCCTGGAACTGCGCGACGCTATCCTGAATTTCAAAACGTCGGGCAAGTTCGTCTATGCGTTCATCGAATTCGGCGGCGAACTGGACTATTTATTCGCCTCGGTGGCCGACTCTATCTATATGCCCGTCGAAGGCTTGCTGGAATTGAACGGCTTTGCCATCCAGGACATTTTTTGGCCCGACACTTTTGATAAACTCGGCATAAAATTCCATGTCGATCAATTCGAAGAATACAAATCAGCCGGTGAAACCTATACACGAAAAAATTTCAGTCCCTATGCCCGCGAGTCGCTGCGCGCATTAGTGCAGCAGTATTACGACGCGCTGGTATCCGGCATTGCCCACAGCCGCAACCTCGACCCCAGATCGATCCGCGCTGCCATGAACCGCGGCGTGTACACGGCCGATGGCCTGATGCAACTCGGATTCATCGATCACATCAAACCCGAATCAAATGTCAAGGATATGATCCTCTACTGGCGGACAGAATCGGATGACAGCATCAAGACCCAGAAGGGAAAGAACCGATTGATCGGTCTGCCGCATTATATCCAGGGTCTGGCAAGCCGGTCGAATAAGGGGCAAGTCGTACGCGACAAGCAATTAGCGCTCATTTCCGCCACCGGCCTCATCATTCCCGGCGACGTCGAGAGCACACCGTTTTTATCCGAAGATGTGGTGGCTTCCAACACCTTCATACGTTACCTGCGCCAGGCGCGCGAAGACAATCGCATCAAGGCCATCATCCTGCGTATCGACAGCCCCGGTGGTTCGGTGTTAGCTGCGGATGCCATCTGGGAAGAAGTGCGTAAAACAAAAGAAAAAAAACCGGTTTATGCGTCCATGAGCGATGTGGCGGCTTCAGGCGGTTATTACATCGCCATGGCCTGCGATTCCATCATTGCGCATCCGGAAACCATCACCGGTTCCATCGGCGTTATCTCCACCATCCCCAACTTGAGCGGTACGCTGGCAAAGATTGGCGCCCATGTGGACACGGTTGCCACCTCGCCCTCGGCGCTGTTTTTAGACCCTTACATGCCGTTTTCCGAGAAAGACAAACGCAAACTCCGTCGTCTGTCCGCCGGCGTCTATGAACGGTTCGTAAACCGCGTGGCCGAGAGTCGCAACAAGACGTTTGCCCAGACTCGCCAGGTGGCACGTGGCCGCGTCTGGACCGGCGAAGCAGCCTTCCAGCACGGACTGGTGGATACTTTAGGCGGATTGCAGACGGCGTTGAACCTCGCCAAACGCCGCATCGGCGTAACCCCTGAACAAAAAGTGCGGCTGCGCATGTATCCGCCGCCGGAAGACCCTATCGACGCCTTTTTCAAACTGTTCGAACAATTGAGCGAGCAAAAATCCGGCAGGGAAAAATTGCGGTCCGGCGATTTCACCGCCCATATTCCATTGTGGCATCTGTGGCCGAACTCGATCAGACGGCAATTCATCTACTTCTATCAGCTCAACACCCTGAGCGAACAGGAAAAGACACTCATGGCGATGCCGTATCTTCCGGAAATTCATTAGAAATTCATTAAAAGCGAAATAAACCAATGGTATCGTTTTGTTTATATTGTTGTACATGACGAAATTGTCAGAATGATAAAATGAATCTTAACGGCCGTCAATAAAATATCCGAGTTAAAAAAGTAGTAAACAAAATAGAATCGAAACCCCAACTATTTTGAAAAATAGTTATCTCTACTAAAACTGTAAAAATTGGAGATCAATTCTGAAGACGGAAACCATACAAATCCAGGGCATGTCGTGCCACCATTGTGTCATGGCGGTGCAAAACGAATTATCGAATCTGGACCTGGAAAAAGTGCACGTCACCATTGGTCAGGTTGTGGTGGAGTACGATGAAAGCCAGGTCAGCAGAGAGGAGATTATCCGGGCCATCGAAGAAGCCGGCTATCAGGTGGCGCCCTGACATGGCCAAAACGGGAGAAAAAATATCCCTGCCGGTTAAGGGCATGACCTGTGCCAGCTGTGTAGTTAGGGTGGAAAAAACCCTCAGGCGCTATCCGGGTATCAGCGGGGTGGCGGTAAATTTTGCCACCGAGCAGGTGACCTTTGCCATCGACGATCCAACGGTAAAACTGGAGGCATTAGCTTCCAGAGTGGCGGACGCGGGCTATGATCTGGTGATCCCGTCAAAGGCGCAAGAAAAAACCGGGAAAGACGACGAAAACGCCGCCCTGCGCCGCGATTTTTTTACGGCGGTAATATTTGCACTGCCGGTTTTCGTCATCAGTATGGGGATGGGATTCTCTTTCTTCCGTCACATCTGGCCATTCTCACCGGATATCACGCATCGGATTTTACTAATACTGACCACACCCATCGTCTTCCTTCCCGGGAGGCGATTTTATGCGATATTCTGGCGCAATCTTGTACATTTTGCCGCCGATATGCATTCGCTGGTAGCCATCGGCACCGGCGCAGCCTATGGCTATAGCGTCATCGCAACACTGTTTCCACTCTTGATCAATCCGGACGGCCGTACGCCGCACGTCTATTTCGATTCTGCTGCGGTGATCATCACCCTTATTCTCATGGGGCGCTGGCTCGAGGGCCGCGCCAAACGTAAAACCGGTGCCGCGATCAAACAGTTGATGCAACTGCAACCCAAAACAGCGCTCATTCGGCGTAAGGGGCAGGAAATCACAATCCCCTATGAACAGCTGCAGCTCGGCGACCGGGTCATCGTCAAACCCGGAGAGAGAATCGCCGCCGACGGCCTCATCCGTTCCGGCGCTTCGGCAGTGGATGAATCCATGATCAGCGGCGAAAGTCTACCCGTTGAAAAAGCGGACGGCGACCGCGTCACCGGCGGCACCCTCAACACCTCAGGTTCGTTCGAATTCGAAATTACCGCCTTGGGCGCCCATTCAGTACTGGGGCAGATCATCCGTCTGGTGCAGGAGGCGCAGGGTTCCAAGGCGCCCATCCAGAGGCTGGCCGAC
>JAFGSU010000243.1 GCA_016934435.1 Candidatus Zhuqueibacterota bacterium
ACCGGCATTCCACATCCATCGGGCAGGATGCATCGCCGCGTTCCAGCTGCAGGGTTGTATGATCGATGTCGAATCGTTGGCGCAGTTCCTCATTTGCCCGGGCGATGAGTGCGTCGTCATCAATCGGGTTCGGTTTGACCAGATGAGCGGTGAGTGCGGTTTCGGTTGTGCTCATTCCCCATATATGGAGATCATGCACGGAAACGACGCCGGGCAACTTTTCAAGATAGTCGGCTACGGCTTTTGGGTCAATACCCTCGGGCACGGCGTGCAGGGATAGGTTGAGCGAATCGCGTAATAATCCCCAGGTACTGATCAGAATGACCGTCGCAATCAGCAGACTCACGACCGGATCGATCCATGGGATGCCGGTAAGGAGGATGAGGATACCGGCGACGACCACGCCCGCCGATACACCGGCATCGGCTGCCATGTGTAGAAATGCGCCGCGGATGTTGAGGTCTTTTTCTTTGCCCTTCATGAAGAGAAGCGCCGTCACGGTATTAATGAGGATACCGATGGCCGCCACCCAGATCATCGTTTTGCCGATAACCTGGGTCGGCTCATTAAATCGCCGGATGGCTTCCCAGGCAATCCCTCCTACGGCCACTAACAGGATAACCGCATTCAGCAGCGCCGCCAGAATCGATGAGCTGCGCCAACCATAGGTGCGGCGTTGCGTCGGCTTTCGCCGCGACAGGTTGACGGCTCCCCAGGCCAGGGATAGCCCGAGAACGTCGCTCAGATTGTGTCCGGCATCCGCCAGCAGCGCCAGGGAATGGGCGAGGATACCAAAAATCGCTTCAATAACAACAAAGCCGATGTTTATGGTAACGCCAATGGCGAAAGCGCGATTATAATCGCTGGCGCCATGATGATGCTCCTGCACCATGGTTTTGCTTCTCCAGAATTCTATGTTTAGCGATCGGTGAAAGATCAAGGACCTCAGGATTTCCCTGTTATTATCGTCATTCTTTTTTATATTTCATGATAATGGAACTGACGAGTCGGCAAACGATTAGTACGATCATCAGCCTATTCGGAGAGCCTGCGAAAAAAACATTTCCATCCACCGGCTAACTAATTCAATAACGGAATATCGCCGCAATTACCGCGTCATCCGGCATGTTTTCCGGCTCCAATGCATAGACGGTACCGCCTGTTAGAATGGTATGCACCGCAGCAAAATCGAGCAGGTCTTCATTGCCGGCTTTTTCTTTATCGTGCAGTTGTACCGTCCGCGATCGGGGATCAAAAATTCCCCATCGCTGTACCCCCAGCGATACGAAGAGGGTTTCTATTCGTCCATCGCGGGCCGCCGGGACGATTTTATCCAGATCGTTGCAGGATAAATCGCTGGATGCCCTGGCCAGACGATGATATTGCATGGCCGCCTGTTTTTGCGCCTTCATAAACAGGGGATGAATGATCTCCCACGCCCGTTGGTGGAGCCATTCATCGCTGCGGTCGTCCGGATTTCCCTCAATTCCTTTTTTGACCAGATGGGGGTATTTGTTGCTTTCCCGGTAGATCGGCAACAGGTAGGATACACCGGCCAATACCAGAGGCGCTTTTTCCTCTCGCAGCAATTGTTGCAAGCCTTTGTCTATCTCCTGAAAGTAACGCAGGATGTTGGATTTGGCTTCATCGCTGCCGGCCCCATGTCCATGAAAGATGGCGGGGCGACCGCGGCCGACGCGGGGAGCGCTTGTGCCGGTATGATACTGCAGTTGCTTTTCAGGCTCGTCGAAGCGCAACGCCTGCGCCAGACTGGTTGGCACGTCCTCCAGATCGATTTTGCTGATACTAAAACGCGTGCACTCTAACAGCCTGATGGCATTTTTGCTGAGCGCCAGCACGAAAAATCGGCCATCGGCTGCAAATAGCGGCAGCAGCGGTTTGATGTGGAACCGGTCTGTGACAACAACCAGTTCGTCAAAACGCAACGGCAATCGATAATAGCGCGAGCCCTCTGCGGATAAGAATAGGGCGAGTCCGTCGTTTTGATATTGCCAGAAGGGACCATCGTTCAGCAGGTTTTCCGCCGGACGCAGCAATGTCTGTATTTGCCTGGAGCGAAGTCCGGTTGTGAGGAGGTACTTTTGCGCTTTTTTAAGCAGGTTCTTCAACCGGATAGGCCCCTGTTCCGTATCTCTTCCGGCTCGATGCGCGGGCATATAGATGGAAACGCTTGTGCCCCCGAATTTTTCGATGAGTTTCGCCAACTCTTCTTTTATCATAATATCCATTATTTAATATCCCTTTGCATTATTTTATGAAGAAATAGCAATTGTCCTTTTATAGTATACGACAACTATTCTTTCAAGTCAAGGATTTTAGGCAGCTTGTGGTAGATTAATCACTATTTCTGACACGACATGACGCAAAAATGCAGGGCGACCAGCCTATTTGCCCTGCAAAACTGATAATCCGTTCAGCTATCAATGTCATTTTAACGACTCGATGCCAGAACCACCACTTTTTCATCCGGATCGCTTTTTTCGGTCTCGATTTTCGCCAGAGAGATAATCTGTTCTTTTTCCACCAGACCGGTCATGTCGATGATCTTGCGGCCCAGGAGCATGAAAATATCAGGCAGCAGGGCGCCGGCATCGCCAAAAATGGTGAGGTTCTCTATTGCTTGCAGGAGGAACGTCGATGCTTCGGCGGCGCGGCCGCTCCATACATCCGCATCCGATAGTTGCAATCGGATAACGCCTTCCTGATCGATGACCCGGGCTGGCTTTTTTTCCGTGCGCACCAGTCCCCACAGCTTTTTTTCCACCTGCATCACTGAAAACACCTTCAGCATGGAGGTTTGGGCTGTCAGGCGCACCTGCTCGGATTCGACTTTGAGGGAAGCTGCGGACAATGCCCGTAACTCGTTTTGTGAAAGCGGCGCCTTGCCCAGCTCTTTGAAGCGCAACTCCGAGGCGCCGGTGGCGGTTGCAGTGACGCGTTTGGTCTGCCGGTCGATATCGATAGTCACTTCGATGGAATCGGGCGCGGCGCCCATGCGCTGCACCGACGCGATGGCCTGGCTGCGCAGTTTAACAATGTCTTCTTCGGTGGGATTGATGATGGTTCGTTCCACTGCGTCGCGTATAATGCCCAGGGCGGCGCCGATGGCGGAGATGACTTCGCTGTTATCGGCGATCTGTTGCGGCAATTTCATCACCTGCGCCGTATACGGCACCAGCGCTGCGGCGCCGCCTCCACCGCCTACCAGCTGCACCAGCGAGCGATCCAGTTTATATTCTTTGATCAACTGCTCAATGACGACGATGATTTTAGCGCAGGCCAAATCCAGAACGCGCGTCGCGATTTTATTGGCTTCGCTGTGCCATTGTTCGGCCAGATGGCGCAGCGCTTTTTCGATGCTGTCCATGCGGCCGCGCCCATAGCCCACATCCGGCGCTAACTCCAGATAGTTGGCCGCCTCGGTGGGCGTCAGGGTATAGGCTTCGGCTCTATTTTCGGCGATGATTTTGAGATAGTCGTCCGGATCGCCCGGTTTCGGCTGGATCAACTCTGTCGACAGGGAGGTAACGTCCTTCATGTCGGAAAAGGCGGGATATTTCAGTCCGGCAATGTGGGCGCTGCGCGGTCCGACATCAACGATCTGGTTCTTATTGATTCTCGGCATCGAGCCGCCGGCCACACCGACGGTGCGCACATCCAGCGTACGGATGTAGAGTTTGTGCCCGCCGACGATGGCACTACGCACCAACGGTCGACCGTTGCGGATCACCGAAATATCGGAACTGGTGCCGCCTACTTCGATAAAGATGCCGTCGGAGACGCGCGCGTACATCAGCGCCGCAGCCACACCGGCCGCCGGCCCGGAGAGCATGGTGAGAATAGGCCGGCGCCGCATTTCGTTGATGTCCATAATGCCGCCATCGCTGCGCATGACCATCAGCGGCGCCCGGATGCCCGAGGCGCGCACGCTGTCTTCGGTCATGTTGGCGGTCTCTAACATTTTCGGCAGCATGGAGGCGTTGATCACCGCGGTACGAGTGCGAATGCGCAAACCGTACAGTTGGGAAATGGACGATGCGGCGTTGGCCGCTAATCCCATTTCTACAGCCGTCCGTACGACCTTTTCTTCGTTTTCGGGATTATCGACACCGAATGATTCGCTGGCCACAATGACCTGCGCGCCCTCTGCGCGCAATGCTTCGATGGCCGTGCGCACCTGTTCCGGCGCCAACCCTTTGCCGATGTCGATAAATCGATAACAGGTGTGAATAAATTTGCCGGGCGCCAGCTCGATGTCGCCGACCTGTGTTTCGCGCCGCGCCCGCGCCGTCTCCAGACCCGAGCCCAATCCGATGATGCCGACTCTTGCCACATCACCCTCCAGGAGGGCGTTGGTAGCCTGGGTGGTACTGTGCGCGATCAGGGTCACCTCGTCCGGCTCAATCTTACCCTCCTGTAGGAGCTTGTGCATCACATCCACCACGCCGCGGGCCACGCCCTCGGTAGACGTGTGCGTGGTGGGCAGGTAGCTTTTGGTGATGATTTCGTAGGTGATGGCATTCACTGCCACGGCGTGGGTGAACGTTCCGCCGACATCGATGCCGATTTTAATTTTTCGCTTCATATATCCTTTTGCATCTTACTAAGAAAATGACATTTAAAAATACCAAACCGCCGAAACCATCAATCCCACGGCGGCTACCACCCAGACGTAAGGCAGCGTGCGCCACAAAATTTCCTGCGTGTCCAGATGCAACTCATTAGCGATCCAAACGTTGTGGGTGTTGGTCGGATCGCAAATGCCCTGGATGGTGCCGACCGATATGAGCAATCCCATGATGGCCGCAGCCGCCAGCGAACCCGAAGCCAGCATGATGGCGGCCATGCCATAGCCCATGCCCCAGACGTTGAGCGGCCCGCGATACAATGCCAGGGGCGCCAATACGGTGAATACCAGTACATAAATCAAGGGTGAGGATGGAATGATGTTCGCCATGGCGGGTTTGAGAAAAGCAAGCACCGGCCATTCGGAATGAGCATGCAGCGCCGACCATTCTGCGCCCGGCCCCATAATGGCATTGAGCAGCATACCGATACCCATCATCAACACCACTGCCGGCATCACACTGGCGCCGCCCTCGATGATGGATTGGCTCAGCATGTTAATGCTGCCTTTGCGAAAGGTGGCGATAAATCCGTATATCAGGCCGATGACAAATGCGGTTATAAACGACATTCTCAGCACCAGAATCAGGATCAACGGTACCAGCGGCGTGAGATAGGCGTACCATTTGATTCGGCTCATGTAGCGCTCGCGGTCGGTTAATTTTTTGGCAAAATCGTACAGAATCTGCAGAAACGTCAATGCGGTTATGGCTATCAAACCCCATTTAATAATCAAGGTCAGGGTGCGCCACAGATCAATAAAGAATACATGGTCGCGGACGCGGAAATAGGCGGCTGCGAGAATAAATACACCAATACCAGCCAGCAAGCCGCGGACCAGAAATTTTTTCAAAGGCAGTTTCTGTCCATCCCTCTGTATCTCGATGGTGAGAAACCCGAGCGCCATAATAAAAGCAATGCCGAAGAGGGTGAGGGCGAAACTGCGAATGGTATCGATATCGAGATGCATGATATCGATATACAGCGCCCAGTTACCGGCATTGAGGAGTCCGCCGAGGTTGACGCCGATGAGGAACAATCCGGCGATGGTGAGGCTGCTGAATCCCACGGAAGACAGGATCGGCAGGACGATAGTGGCGACCATGATAATGGCGCCCAGTCCGCCCAGGGTGGTGAAGAGCATGGCGATGAGCAGCAGCATGATGAAACCCACACTCCAGGGGCGGTCGCCGGCCAGCTCGGCGCCGTTTTTGATCAAATTTTCAGCGACGCCCGATTTCTGCAAGAGAAAACTGAGCATGCCGCCGAAAATGGCTACGGTATAGGCGTTGTGCAAGCGTATGGACCCGGCGCCGATGACGTGATAAAACAAATCGTGGGGGCTGACGCCGCCCAGCAGCGAGATGAGAATCGCCATTAACGGCAGGGCGAGCAGCGCCGGCAGTTTGCGGAAAAACATCGATAGCGCAAGGCCCAGAAAGACGATAAAGAAACCGGTTAGCTGAAGAATCTGTACGAGAGTCATGAATGTACCTCAAAGGTTTGAGAAAAGGCAGGACGAAGCGTTTGGTACAATTTTGTGCAGAAATTTGCCCGGTTGGTTTTATAGAATTTGATTTTTTTTTGTGCGGACTCTAATGCGGCATTAAACGAGGGTGGCATATTCTCCGATATTTGCATTTGCCTGTTCAGCCACGCTTTCAGGTTGGAAAGCCAGGCGACGGCCACATCGGAGCGCAGGGGCGCCTCGGGGTCGAACGTCAGGGTGTCTTGAGCGACACTTACAATCCCCTGTACCGCCAGCCACTGAATGGCGGCAAAAGCCGGATGCGAGATCGGCACATCGACCAGCCAGAAGACCGGGGCGCCCTGTTCCACCAGTGACATTTGCAGCTGCATGGTTGCCCATGGCGACTGGAAGATTTCCCTGATTGTCCGTTCGCTCTTAACGACCTGTGAGGCCAGAGCTCCGGCAGCCTCGCCGATGGCCCATTCGATCGGATGCAGCCGATAGGCGCCGTTACTCAGGTGGGTGGTGCCGATATTTTTGCCGCCGGCGATGAGGTTCTCGATCCGCTGCGGTATCAGCGCGCCCAAGGGAATTTGAAAAGGACGCGTGTCCATGAAAAAATCGCTGCTGTCGTGTTTGCTCCTGTGAATGTCCAGCCAGTATTTTCCGATGCCGACGCTGTTTTCGTACAGTTGGGCGCGGGCATGCGGTTGACAGGCCGCAACAATGTCCTGCTCCCTGATGGTTTGCAGCGCCTTGATGCGACGCGATTCGCGAATGTAAGGGAATTGCGACAATCCGTCTTCCGTGCCCAGAACCTCGGGCAACAGCTTCAACTCCGGATATCCCCTGCCGCCGTCGTCTCTCGGCGCTTCGGTTTGCAGCCAATAAAGGAATCCGAGACTGAGGTTTTTTGCTGCCTGCAACAGGCGGCTGCGTTCATTCTCCGCTACATCGATGATCGTTCCGCCGCGAAAGTCGTTGCTGTGCCAGTTGATCAGGCTGAGGTCGTATGGATGGATGTCGGCTTTGAATTGACCGGCATCGATCAGCCGGCGATAGGCCCAGAATGATCCGGGCGTATTTCTTGTTCTGGCGAACATTTTATAGATGACCGGTTTCGCATGCGCCCCCTTGCCTGCGTTGAGCGTATACGGCTGGCTCGCGCGATTTTCTTCATAATCAGGCGGTTTTGGAATGATATGCGAGCCTCCGGGACAAAATTGAACCACAAAGGGATAGGTAAAGCTTTGCACGTTATTGGCATTGGCCGATGGCGGCGCGTGCGGTTCTCCGGTTTCATCGTGGCTTTCGGCGCCCAGCTTATATTCGGCACGCACCAGCGGCAACAGATCGCCTAATTCGGTGGCGTCGATATAACAGGCTGCTTTGAAGAGTGATAGGGCGCCGGTGTGGCAGTCCTGTGTCGTTACGCTGATGATGGTATGGTTACGAATAGAGGCAGCCAGCAAGCGATGATTGGTTAAAATCTTCACCTGGCCGTTCTGCAGATGTGGTCCTAACAGGTCGTATAAAATCTTTAGGGCCACGCGCGGCTCAAAGGCGAGCCGACTCACCCAGCAGTTGCCGGGATTGAACGTCGGTTCTTTGGGCAGCCGGCTAAGATAGGGCCGGTAGTGGTCGCGGATGGCCTGGCGCAGGCGATAGTAAGACCGGGTGCCGCCGAACGTTTCGATCCATTCATGTTCATCCAGGGCGGACACCCCCTGGCTGGTTATCTGGCCGCCGATCCAGTCGCACGGTTCAACGAGGGCGACGCTCAGCCCCTGTTGGGCGGCGAATAGAGCAGCGGCGAAGCCTCCCGGACCGCCGCCGGCGATGAAACAATTCGTCTGTATGCTATCCAAATCAAATGAGGATTTTAGGTTCACAGCCTGTGAATAATGGCCCGAATAATGCGGAATGGGCGACGCATCTAATTACGTTTTAGATCTAACGAAACATGTTTTAGAGCCGCGTTGTACATCAAGATGAAAAGCGCCTGAGTGAATTAAACAGCTTTGAGAATCATAATGTTATATATTCTATTAATGAAAATCAAGAGAAAAACAATCATTACGAATACGCCGCAGGCGGATGAAGCAGTTTACCGCAATGGCGGTGGTGAGAATATGTCGTCCCTGACGGGACTTGGAAAAAGGAGGGGATGATATGCTATAAATATTCCGTCCCTGACGGGACTTTCAATCAG
>JAFGSU010000244.1 GCA_016934435.1 Candidatus Zhuqueibacterota bacterium
ACACTTGATGGCAGATCGCATGCGCACCGAACGCGCGTGCGGATTCTGCCGCACTTCCTCTTCATCCGCCATCACCACCTTGGCGAGGATTTTCAGCCGCGGCCGGGCGCCGCACACACAGCGCGGCAAATCCGGCGGACAGGTGCAGGGATCGGCCTGCTGCTGCAGAAAATGCTTCACCAGCCGGTCCTCGCCGCTGTGGTAACTCAGGACGACCAGTCGCCCGCCGTCGCGCAGCAAATCCAGCGCCTGCGGCAGTAAAGCCTGCAGGCTTTCGAGTTCCTGATTCGCAACCATCCGGATACTCTGAAACACGCGCGCCAGCGTCTTGATGACGTAAGGGCCGGAAACAACCCGGCGGATGATATCGGCCAGCTCGCCGGTGGTGGTGATTTTTTTTCGCTCTCGCGCCCTGACGATGGCGGCGGCGATGCGTCGGGAGGCTCGCTCCTCGCCGTATCGATAGATAATGCCGGCCAGCTCCTCTTCGCTGCAGGTGTTGACGATATCCCCGGCTGAACGCCCCTCAGCGGGATTCATTTGCATGGATAACGGGCCGTCGGCGGAATACATAAAGCCGAGCTGCGGATTTGTAATCTGCCGGGTGCTCACACCAAGGTCGACGACAATCCCGTCCGCAGCAGGCAGATCAAGCGGCGCCAGAAGCTTTTTGATGTCCCTAAAATTCCCGTGCAGAGAGTGAAAACGATCGCCGAAAGAACCAAGCCGCGCGTTTGCCCGCTGCAAAGCTTCCGGATCCCGATCGATGCCGACCACCCGACCATGCGGCGGCATGGCTTTCAACAACGCCTCTGCATAACCGCCGTCGCCCAGAGTGGCATCAATAATGAGCGCTGCATTTTTTGCTGACAAAGAACGAATAACGTGGGGCAACAGGACCGGTATATGATAAGCCGTTTGCACATCCGCCACCTACTCGGTGGATTCAGGTGACGGGGATTTGGGTGCTGGAGATTCATCTTCCGACTCGAGTGGAATCTGAGTCATTGTTTCCTGAAATGATGATTTTGAGGTGGTTTGTTCTACCTCGTAAACGGCCGGATTCCATATTTCCAGCTTTTTGCCGGTCCCCATCACCAGCACTTCGGCACAATCCAGCAAATCAGCGTATTGCACCAGATCCTCCGGCAATAGAATGCGGCCCTGCTTATCAAAGGTCTCTTCTTTGGCCCGCCCCAGCAATTCACGTTGAATATTTCTCTTGGTATATTCATCAATATTTTGTTTATTAATACGAGATATGAGTTTTATCCATTCATCATGGTCGTAGCCGGTGATGCATTTTTCAATGCCGCGGGTGATGAAAATTTGATTGCGCTGTCCTTCGGGAAAAGCATAACGCAGCTTGGCCGGAATGGCCAACCTTCTTTTCGGATCGAGGCTGACGCGATATGTCCCGTACAAATTGCTCATGGGCTTTTTAACTCAAATTTAGGAGGTTGTTCCCCACCAATCCACACTTTACTCAAGAATGGAATGTGTTTCACCACAATTCCACATTTTTCACTACTTTTCACCACACTTAAAGATAATATACTATTTTCCAAAAAGCAAGGGAAAAATGCATTTATTCCACATTTTTTTGCTTTTGATCACAGGGTACATATATTGCGGCAAAAATTAAAATTTTAGCGCAATTTATGGTTTTTTCATGGATTGTAGTACCACCCTACTCCTATACCGATTCGGTGTCCACAAGTTATTTCGGCAATCTTGTGGGTGGCGCCTTATCACTTCAATTTGCCAGTTAACACCGAATCTGGGTCCTATCATGAGCCATCGCATGCCGAACCGAAACATTTGGCGAGGCTCTCGGGTGTGCCATACCCAACTCGCGATGACATGGTTGTATGATGTCTATATCTATAGAAGTAGATGCGGGGAAAGTGAAGAAAGCGGTAGGTTACCGACGAAGCGTCGGCCGATTCAATCCATTGGATTCACCTTTTCACCACTTGATAGATGTCCTCAAATCTTTCAAATAGTAGGGTGGGTCACGACCCACCCTACCCTAACTTTGCCAGCACCAGGGTGGCAAAACTGAGCACAAAGAAAAAGCCACACATATCGGTCACGGTGGTCAATACCGGACTGGCCACCAGGGCGGGATCGAGTTTCAGCCGCTTGAGCACCAGCGGTAAGATGCCGCCCAGAGAGACCGAGACGATGGTGTTGGCCATCAGGGCGGCGCCGACCACCAGTCCGAGGAAATAATTGCCCTTCCACAGCATCGCCACCACTGCCAACAGCAACCCGAGCGCCAGTCCATTGACCAAACCGATGCTGATCTCTTTGCCGAGTACGCGCCATACTTCCCTCGGTCGCACCAGTCCCAGGGTGAGCTCGCGCATACTCACGGCTACGGCCTGGTTGCCGGAGCAGCCGCACATATCGCTGATGATGGGCAGAAACACCGCCAGGGCGATGGCGCCGGCCAGGGTTTCCTGGTAATAGACGATGACGCTGGCGGCGATGATGTTGAGGATGATATTGATGCTCAGCCACGACAACCGGCGGCCGCTGCGGTTCCACAGCGACATGCTGCGGAATTCCTCGCCGCCGACGATACCGGTGAAATCGAGGAACTGGCTCACCGTCCGCTTCTCCACCGCCTCCTCGATGGCCTGCGGCAAGATCACCCCCACCAACCGCTCCTCTTCGTCCGTAACCGGAACGCCGACCAGCTCGTGTTCATCAAAAAAATCCTGCAGCTGCTCCAGGCGTTCCGTTGCCAGGACGTGCAGTGGATTTCGAATCATGATATCCCGCAGTTTTGCCGACTTGGCCGCGAACAGCAGGTCATGAATTCTCAGAACCCCGGTCAGGCGCTCGGAGCCATCGATGCAGTAGATGTACTGCACCTGATAATCGACATAACTTTCCCTGTTTTGATGTAAATCTTCCAGGACCTCGGTTATGGTCATATCCTGTGGATAGGCGAGGTACTCGTTGATCATCACACCACCGGCCGAATCGGGCGGGTAGGACAGCATGGCCCGCGTCTCTTCAGCATCGTCGGGTTCCATCTCACTCAGGATGGCTTCCACATCTTCGTCATCCATCTCTGCGAGGATGTCGGCCTGATGATCGCTCTCCATCTCGTCGATGATGGCGGCGGCCTGTGTCGGTGTCAGTTCCTCCATGATGTCGGCCGCCTGTTCTTCCGGTACGCCTTCAAACACGTCGGCGGCATAGGACGGATCGAGCATTGAAAACAGTGCCGTCTGTTCTTCAACTTCCAGCCTCGAAATGGCCAGGGCGGTCTCGATCTGAGTCAATGAATCCAGAAAAGTTTTCAGCTGCTCGCTGTTGCCGGTTTTCAGGATATCCTGCAATATTTCCCAGGGTTTTTCCGGATGGATGGTAATCCTATCATCCTCGTTCATGGCATATCACTCCATTCATCTCTTGCAATTTTTATCCGCTCTTTCGATAATCCGGAACGGTCTCCCTATCAGAGTCAATCTTTATACTAACTTTGTCAGCATGCGTTCTCGATCCAGCGATTTGACGATCCAGAAAAAGATAGCCGCATCGATCAACAGGATGACCAATCCGATTATTATCATTCCGAGCAAACTGACATAAAAGATGCCGGTGCTCTGAGAAATAAGAAAAGCGATCACCGGAAGCACTAACAGCGCGGAAATTTGCTGTGCTTCCCAGGTACCGGAAGCCCGCTGTGAAACCGCTACGACGATGGATAGAGAAAGGAAACTCATCCCCGGCACCAGAAGCAGGACCAGCACGATCCACATATCGGTGGGGAAAAAGAGGCGATGGAACACCTCGTAGGTCATGGCATTGACCATGATGCCGTAGACTAAAAAGCACAGCCAGGAAATGAGGATGGCCGGCGCCAGGGCCACGAGTATTTTTCCCAGTACCAGCTCTTTATCAGTCACCGGCGTATACAGCAGACCCTCCAGGGTTTTGCGTTCTTTTTCGCCGGCAAAACTGTTGGCAGCGATGATGCTGGCGGCCATAATCGGTATGAGCAAAAAAAGCGGCGCATTAAAAATCACCAGCATGGCATAAAGCAGTTTCTGCAACTCGTCCAGTCCCGGCGGCAGCAAATTTTGCGGAAAATATTGCATGAATTGCGCGTTCTTATCGGTCAAATAATCGCTTTTCACCATGGTAGAGATGATAATGCCGGCCGGTAAGATGATCATCAGAATCACCGGCACCATAATCAGCGTCACCATGGCCTGGCGGCTTTTGAGCAATTCACGCCAGTCCTTATAAAACACCGCTTTAATATTTTGCCAGTTCATGATTGCCTCGGGGTAAATAGTGAAAATAGATATCATGCAGACCATGTTTTTGTTCCACCGCTTCGAGGATTTCGGCGCCGCTATGCACCAGTTTACGGATAATGCCGGCAATATCCTCCTGCTTTTGCACGACCAGCGATAGCGCGCTATTGTGCGCCTCGGCCTTGATTCCATATTGAAGCAGCAACCCGGCATAAGGCAGGGCGGGTTGTTGCAGGGTAATTGTAAAGACAACCTCCCGCCAGATTTGCGCCGATAGTTGTGCGATCGAGCCGCAGGCCAGCAATCTACCCTGATGGATGATGCCCACCGACTGACACAGCCGCTCCACTTCTTCAAGGCGGTGGGAGCAGAGGAAAACCGTTCGATCCGCCCTTTCAACATATTTTTGCAGGTATTCGAGCAAGTCGGTCGAACTTTCCGGGTCGAGGCCGGCGGTGGGTTCGTCGAGGAAGAGCAGCGCCGGATCGTGTACCAGGGCGCGCGCCAGAGCCACTTTCTGCTTCATGCCCTTGCTGAATGTGCCCAGCATATCGTCGGCGCGCTCGGTGAGGTCAAACTGTTCAATCAGTTCATCAACGCGGTTTCGCAATGGTGCGCCGCGCAGATCATAAAGCCTTCCCCAGACCAATAAATTGTCACGGGCGCTCAGTCGCTCGTAAAGATTGGTATCCGTCTGTACGCCGCACTGCCGTCGAATCCGATCGCCCTCTCTGCCGACGTCGAATCCCAGCACCCTGGCGCTGCCTGCGCTGGGTCGCAGTATTCCGGTCAACAATCGTACCATGGTGGTCTTTCCCGCCCCGTTCGGCCCTAACAGGCCGAACACCATCCCTTTTTCCACCTGCAGATTCACGCCATCCACGGCCAGGACCCGGGGATACTGTTTACTTATATTTGTGGTTTCAATCATCATTTTTACGGTTGCACCCTACCGGCCTGGTCGACAACCGGATGGTAAAAGTTAGTATTGTATCATAATATAAAAAACAGCGTAGAAAAGCAAGCAATTTGCGGGAGTCGCCGGCAAGAAAAGTGACTTTGCCAAATCGGTGTTGACCAGCGACTGAACTGAAAACGTTCCGCCCACAGGGTTACTCCATTACCCTGCAGGCGCCAAATCGGTCTGACTCGCCATAATTTAAGACGCAAAAGACGAAAAACTGTTACAGACAGCCCTAAAATAGCGGATTTGATTACGATTTTCCCTTGATTTGTCAAAGATTTTTAGTACATTTTTTATGTAAAATTATGAACAGCGATTTTGTCTTTTCATGTTTAGCGACCACTCGCACAGACGCGAGCGAAGAGTTGGGTTTCAACGTAAACGGCAAAGTCGGAAAACCGTATGCGAGGTGATTTATGATCATCATCAAACCCCTGCGAGGTTTGCGGCCGCGCGACGATCTGGCCGCAAAAGTCGCATCTCCCCCCTACGACGTGCTGTCGACCGAGGAGGCTCGAGAAATGGCCCAATCAAATCCATTGTCCTTTTTGCATGTGAACAAACCCGAGATTGATCTGGAACCGGGAACGGATTTGTACGCCGACGCGGTTTATGAAAAAGGCCGGGAGAATCTGCAGCGCTTCATCGACGAGAGTATCATGTGGCAGGACCGGGAGGAAT
>JAFGSU010000245.1 GCA_016934435.1 Candidatus Zhuqueibacterota bacterium
GCGCTTTCTCGTTCAATGGAGTGAGATTGCTTCATCGCAAAAGGCGCGATTCGCAATGACAGGCTGAGCAGTTACAATCTAGATAAAAAAAGTAAACTCGAGTGCACATAGCAGGAAGGGTTATGTCATGGAATATGCATATTCTGATCAAACCGATCTGCAAGGAAAACGGCTCTCGATGCCCCGGCAATCTATAGCAGGGCACGCGATAGGAATTGTGGTGTTGGAAACGTGGTACCCATTGTTACCGGGCAATGTGGCAAATGCAACGACATTTCATTTCCCGGTGCGCTACAAGATATTACGCGAGGCCACCGTGAATCGCATAATGAGCGCAGATCCCGATCTGATTGACATGATCATACAAGCAGGCCGCGAGTTCCAGCAAGAGGGTATTCGAGCAATGGTGGGGGCTTGTGGCTATTTTGCTAACTATCAAAAAATCGTATCCCAAGAACTAGAAATCCCGGTTTTTCTTTCCAGTCTTCTTCAGGTCCCGATGATTTATCACGCGTTGAAACCTGGACAGCAAGTGGGCATGCTGGTAGCCAACGCCAAAGCGGTGAACAGTACCATGCTTGAAGCTTGCGGCATTACACCGGATATACCCATTGCTTACCTGGGAATGGAAGACCAACCTGAGTTTAGAAATATCTTGGAATACGGCGGGCAATTTCATTATGATAGATTCAAAGCAGAAGTGGTAGGTAGAGCACAACAGCTAGTAGTTGAGAATCCTAATATAGGCGCGCTGTTGCTCGAATGTAGCGATCTACCGCCATTTGCATGGCATATTCATCATGCTGTCAAATTGCCGGTCTTGAATTTTATTTCAATGATAAACTGGATATATCACGGCGTTGTCCAATGTGTGTATAGAGGTTTTTTCTGATCGTTTTATTGTTGCTTTAGGCATATATCGTGTATTTGGTTGGCATAACTAGCAGTACCCAGGTTCTCCTTTTTCCAGAGTTACTCTAGCCATAGAGTACCTGGCATTGATAGCCCGAGCTGGTATATAATCTCAACGCTTAAAAAAAATCACTTGATCTACCAACAGGAACCACTAGAGGGGAGAGGAGATTTTCAATTGAAAAAGAAATGGATTATACTCGCACTGCTGATAGTTGTTTGGACATTGACCGGCTGTGGCCTACAATCACAATCAAGTTCTTCTACTCCGTCTACAGAGAATGATACATACATTCCCCAGTCTAGTAGCGGAGGGAGTCTGGATGACCTTATGCAATGGCCCGCGTATCTTCCGGATGATATACCTGTCTTGTCAGATAATATTCGCCTGGTAATGGGTTCCGCCAATTCAAAGGTGCGCATTTTTTACGAAAGCCTTTCTGAAAAACAAATCGAGCAGTACGTCGATTTGTGTGAGGATAATGGATTCGATATCGAATACCTCGTATATACACAGGAGGGATTTACCGACAATTCGGGAAAAAAGATCAAGGCAGGCGATTTTGACGCGGTTGAAATGTCCAGGGGCGATATTCGTATGCGTCTGGAATATGGCGAGGATACGACAACCCTGGATATTTATATGCCTGGAGAATCCCCAAAAGCGCCGGATGCCGATGACGCTTTAAAGTGGCCTGAAAACCTTGGCGCCTACATACCACAGCCGGATGGATGCGAGGTTCGCAATATTGCCAATCTGAGTTATGGCGGATATCAGATCGCGTGTGAATACAAAGATGGCGATTTGCGATTAGATGAATATATTCAGGTCCTGGAGTCATTGAGTTTTCAAGAAATCGATCGGTTGGTTAATGATAACGACGAGATCGTATATCTTACGTTTGGAAAAGAGTCCATTTCTTTTAAACTAATGCCTCATGCGCTTTCATCTACGTTGACAATTCAGTCCCAGCCAGAAAATCCATGAAATTTGAATGCACTGCTGGCCTTTTCAAGATCGAATGGAAAAAAAGATACAACGAATTCAAAATAGATTCGTAATCATCATGGGTGTTGATACTTATCAGGAAGAATATTGTTGTCCATGAGGTAAAAAACATGATAAATTCGGTTCTTGTAGCTTTTTCTAGCAAATACGGATCGACACAAGAGGTTGCAGAGGCTGTTGTAACAACACTGCGCGAACAAGGGCTTGAGGTGGATATCCAACCCATGCGACAAGTAAAATCGTTCGAAGGGTATCGTTCGGTCGTGATGGGAGCGCCGCTCTATATGTTTCATTTGCTCAAAGGCGCGCGCCGTTTCCTTTCAAAACACCGCAAGGCCCTCATCGAGCGTCAAGTGGCGTTCTTTGCACTCGGTCCCACAAATACCGGTGATGAGAAAGAGTTTCAGGAATCTCGCGAGCAACTCGATAAAGAGCTTGCGGCATATCCATGGCTTTCACCGGTTGCAGTCGAGATATTTGGCGGTGTGATTGACCCGGACAAGATTGACGGATTGTATAAATTATTCATGCGCCAGGTTCCGGCATCCGATTTGAGGGACTGGGATGCGATTCGCTCCTGGGCAAGCGACCTGGCGGAAAAGCTCTAATCCGATTGGAGGAGCAGCCGCCCTAATCGCAGTAACGTTCTTTAGAAGGAATTTTGAGGCCGAACTGGTAGGTTATCGGGGATTAGGTATTTTCGACGTTCCGGCAGAGCATCCGGGCAGCGTTATCGAATGGTTCTCGTTATTCCAGACTAATCGAATCGTTGGCTATTTATTGTTCGACGTTGTCGATATCATCATCTCTGCGCTGTTTCGCGTTGTAGGGTATATTCTACTTGCCCGGTAACTTGAATTCGGATCGGTCAGTTATAATATTCATGACTAGCTAGATGATATATCAAAAAAAATTAAGGCAGGAAAAATGGTTGAAAATATCCCATTGGTTAAAGATAAAATCACAATCCGGCCGGCCGTCGCAGACGATGCCGCCTCGCTCCGCGATATTCGTCTTGAAGCCCTGGCGCATCATCCGGTGGCATTTGCGGCCGATTACTCCATGACGGAAGCAGAATCGACTGAGGTTTGGGTCAAGCTCATATCAGAGTATGCAGCATTAAAAAAAGGAGTGGTTTGTATCGCAGCGGTTGACAATCAAATTATTGGGATGGTAGGTCTTGTGCGGGAGAAATGGCCCAAGACTCACCATAGCGCCTACGTATGGGGGGTGTATGTCAAGCAAGACTGGCGGGGGAAGGGAGTGGCCGCTGCGCTGCTTGAGACCTGCACAAGTTGGGGAGAATTGCATGGGTTATCGGTGATTAAACTGGGTGTAACGACAACCAATACTCCGGCGATCCGCTGTTATGATAGATGTGGATTTCAAATTTATGGCGTCGAACCCATGGTCATATATTATGAGGGTGTTTTCTATGATGAGTTTCTTATGGTCAAGTTTATATGAATCGATGAATTTTCATTTCGAATGATGCATGCGGTCTATTGCCCCGCCGTTTTCTCGCATGTTGAAAAATATACTTGCCCCATCATATATCGGTTTGAGAAATGATGTGCTTTATAATGGCAGCACAGTCTTTTTATACACCTCGTTGAGAATCTGGGCTACCGCCGTATAAATGGCTGACAGACCACAGATAATGCCTTCTATTCCGGCAATCCGCGTGACCGTCGCGCTGCCGGTAGCGTCGCCGATGGCCAGTAAAAAGAAGAGAATGGTCAAGGAGCCAAAAACAAATTGAAGCGCCCGATTAAGTTTGAGAGTTCCAATGAACATACACAGGGTAAACAGACCCCACATGAATAGGTAGGCTACCATAGCACTGTTTGTTGCTGCGTCCGCCCAGCCCAATTTAGGAAGAACCAGCAATCCAACCAAAGTCAGCCAAAAAGCGCCATAAGAGGTAAATGCGGTAGCGCCAAAGGTGTTGTTCTTTTTCCATTCCATGATCCCGGCAATGATTTGCGCCATACCGCCATAAAAAATTCCCATTGCCAGTATCATAGAGCCCAGGGGATA
The DNA here is from genome assembly GCA_016934435.1 of Candidatus Zhuqueibacterota bacterium. Taxonomy (GTDB): domain Bacteria; phylum Zhuqueibacterota; class Zhuqueibacteria; order Residuimicrobiales; family Residuimicrobiaceae; genus JAFGSU01. The sequence goes on from JAFGSU010000245.1 coordinate 3,962, forward strand.
AATCCCTGCGTTATGCAGATTCAGGAGCACGGTTGTCATCCCGAATCCCAACAATCCAAGAGGAGCCGGATTGGCGGTTGAATCGATAAGCTTGATGTTTTGATTTGTTTCCATAAATCCTCAAAATAGTTATTAATCCACACGGATTATTTTTCTCGAGGGGCTGCCGCTGCTGGGGCAAAATCTAAAACGTAAATGATATTCAACTCGAATCCGACAATTCCGTTCATGGTGATACTATCGGCAGAACGAGTCAAGAATTGTTGCAGCTAATAGACACACTGTGTCTCATCCACCTCGACATCGTTCAATTCTACAATAGTCTTTTACCGGATGTCAATCAGAATAGTTATGGGATCGTATAAAATTTTTCTTCAAGGCTTGGGTAAGCGAGCCTCTTTTCAGAATTTGTGCTTGAAATTTACATCTCGCTGTATGTCAACAGAATAATATGATCGTCGTTTTCATCAAATGCGTTCCTGGTTATAATACAAGCTAGAAAAAAGAAATACCACTCTAGCGGGAAAATCTGGTTGATTAATACTATGCTGTTTTATTGAGAGGAAAAGAAAAAACATGATCAAGTACCACCACCTTGGTATACCAACGGTTGAGCGCAGAGAGGGCGAGGTTTATCTTGAAGAGTTTAAAATGTACGTATCCGGCTTTGAAACCAATCCGTATGGCGTCGAATGGATGCGGTTTGAAAAGGATAGCCCTTTGCCCGACCTGGTCAAGACTTTGCCGCACGTAGCCTTTGAAGTGGATGACCTTGTGGCCGAGTTGGAGGGGAAAGAGATACTTATAGAACCTAATAGTCCCTCGGAAGGATTGATGGTGGCCTTTATCGTTCATGATGGAGCCCCCATAGAATTCTTACAACATGAGCGGTAGTGTGTGGAAAACTGAGATGATCAATGATTGTGATAATGGTGGAAAGTGTGTGAAAAAAGGTGCAGTATATTTAGATGATGTTTAGAATTCACATCTTTTTTTGAGGTTAAAAAATGAGTGATATAGGGGTACAAGAGAATGCAGCATTGCTGGTCATAGATGTTCAAAAAGGGCTCTATGAAAAAAAGACGCCAATTTACCAGGGCGACCAGCTGCTGAAGAATATCAATGATCTGATCGACCGAGCCCGCCGGGCAAGCGTGCCGGTTATATTTATCCAGCATTCAAATAAAAGCTATCTGGCAGAGGGTTCGGATGCCTGGCAATTGCATCCGGAAATTCAACCATTACGTGCTGAAATAATCATTCACAAGCAGCATGGGAATGCGTTCAAAGACACGAACCTTGATAGCGCGTTAAGGAAACGAGGCATAGTCAAGCTGGTAATAACGGGGCTGGTGACTCATGGCTGTGTCAAGGCTACTGTATTAGGGGGAATTGAACAGGGGTATCAGGTCGTTCTGGTCAGTGATGGGCATAGTAACTTTAATAAAGATGCTCCTGCACTAATTGAAAAGTGGAATCAGAGTTTGAATGAAAATGGCGCAGAGCTTTTATCGACGAAGGATGTCGAATTTGCGCAATAATCCGGTGACATGGCGGCGGGATCAAGGCGACCGCAGTTAGATTGATTTAAGCCGAATGTATTTTAAATCAATGAGCAAGATCGTGAAACCTCTTGAAGGGCAAGTCGGGGGGAGGGCGGGGGATAGCCCTTGTCCTTGTTTTAATAGTTGGAATCCTGATCCTGGTTGGCCTTTGTTTTTAAAGGATAAGTATTGCCTGTAGATTATCAATTGTGGAGTATTTACCAAAATGAAAGGTTTGCTTTTCATGAAAATCCGTTTCCCATATCTAGCAATTTCTTTTTTTTCAGGGCTAGTTCTGTCCGCAATGTGGATCTTGTTTATCGATAAAGCAGCGCCAATCCAAGCCGGTCCTAATCGAGCAATTATTTACGTAGCGCGAGACGGATATTGTGGGGGGCAAAATCCTTGCTATGAAAATTTACAACAAGCCATTGATGCTGCTCAATCGGGTGATGAAATCCTGATAGCTTCCGGAGCATACACGGGAGTCCATACGGTTGGCGAATTAACGCAATTGGTTTACATTAGCAAAACTGTCTCTCTTCAGGGCGGATTTACGGTAACGAATTGGATAACGCCTTATCCGGAGGACAATAAAACGATTCTTGATGCGCAAGCTCAGGGGACTGTGCTTCATATCACCGGGGATATATCGCCTACGATTGATAATTTTTACATAACCGGAGGGGACGCGAGTGAGGGCGGCGGAATATACGTCAACCAGGCAAAAGTAAACATAACCAATAATAGGATTTACAGTAACACGGCGTCCGAAAAAGGGGGCGGTATATATTTATATCAATGCAATGGAAATCTAAGTGGCAACGTCATAGTCTCAAATACATCCAAGAATGGCGGCGGCATATATCTGGTCAAGAGTCCGGCAACTCTGGATAAAAATGAAATCGTTTCAAACACCGCGCAAATTTGGGCTGGTGGATTGTATTTAATCTCAAGTAACGCCACGCTGGTAAATAATAATATCAGCTTTAACAAGTCACAGGGCGATGCGGCGGGGGGAATGGGATTGATAGAAAGTGATGCCATATTGACCGGAAATAGGATCATGTATAATGATGCCGATCTATCCGGCGGCGCCATGTACATGAATTACAGCGATGCCGTTCTTGAAAAAAATGTTATCGCGAATAATGGCGCCCATAATGGTGTTTTTCTTTGGCACAGCGATGCAAGTTTGAATTCTAACATTTTCACCCGTAATAAC
>JAFGSU010000246.1 GCA_016934435.1 Candidatus Zhuqueibacterota bacterium
CCGGATTCGGTGGTAACTGGCAAATTTAAGTATTTAGTTAGCACCCACAGGGTTACCCAAATAACTTGTGAACATCGAATCGGTGTAGTCTCGTCGGTAATCAGATCAGGCCGGCAATATTACTTTTGCGACAGCCTCAAAGTGACGGCGCCTTTTAAGCCAACACATTCCACCTCATGCAAACTGATTTGCATACGGAAACAATCCAAAAATCCCTCCGGTATGAATGAAAAGGATATTTTTCATTCTCGCAAACCGGCCGTGTTTGAGTTCCTCCATTAGACCGTACAGGGCTTTGCCGGTATAAACCGGTTCCAGCGCGATGCCTTCCGTTCGCGCAAAGGCTTGCAGCAGCTGCAATTCTTCCGGTCGCGCCTTGCCGTAGCCTTCGCCCACATAGCCGTCGATGATGCGTATATCATCATCGGTGAAAGCGAAATTCGGCAGGAATTCACCCCGTACCGAGGACAGAATATCATTTATTTTTTTGGTGAAATAATCGGCATCATCGCAGATATTGATGCCATAGATGGGAACCGGATAATTGTAGAGTTTTGTACCCAGTATCAGACCGGCCTGAGTGCCGCCTGATCCGGTGGCGCAGATAATGGCGTCAAAATTGACGTTCAGGTCGATGCTTTGCTTTTTGATCTCCTCTATGGCCTTCGCATAGCCAAAGGCGCCCAGTGCGCAGGACGCACCTTCCGCAATAACATACGCCCGGCTCCCTTTACCTCGATACGCCTCGGCGATTTCGGTCATAATTTCCATGTTTGCCGAAGCGTATTGTTCGGCGGTGATGAACGTCATATTCGCACCGAGCACTGTGTCGAGAAAATAATTGCCGGTCGGCGTGCCTGCCGGTGTCCCCTTGAGCACTAAATGGCATTGCAGCCCCAAACGCGCCGCAAGTGAGGCTGTGGTGCGGGCGTGGTTGGATTGTAAGCCGCCGCAGGTGATTAAAACATCCGCTTTTTGATTCAGGGCGTCTTTGACGACAAATTCTAATTTGCGCACCTTGTTGCCGCTGAGCAAGACGCCGGTGAGATCGTCTCGTTTGAGATAGATGCGGGTCTTGCCCGTATGCGCATTCCAGCGCTGCAGCGCATGCACCGGAGTGGGCAGTTGCGCGATTCGGATGGATTCAGGAAGAGAGACAGACATTTCTTTTATTCTTTTTTTATCGGTTACAGTTATGTGGCGCCTGGCTGGAAAAAGGCTCCCACACTATCCGGTCCATTTTATTTCAGGGTGGGCAATATCTATTCAATCTTAAAAACCGTCGTATACAATTATCATTCCTGTTGCTTTGCCGCCGATAATTTATAATAATCCGCTGCCAGAGCAATGGCGCCGATCATACCGGCGTTATTGCCCAGTTGCGCGCGAACCAGTTTCACGCCGCGCAGGGCTGCGGCCATGGCATATTTTTGTGTCTGCTGCCAGATTTGCGCGATGAATTGATCGCCGGCATCGGCCACGCCGCCGCCGATGACGATGATTTCGGGATTGAAAATATTGACGACATTACCGATTGCCGCCCCCAGATAATGACACGTCTCATCGATGACCGAGATGGCCTCCATTTGGCCCTGCTGTGCCTGGGCAAATACAAGTTCGGTGTTCACGGTTTTAGGAATCGGCAAATCGCTTCTGGACAATTTTTCAATATAGGATTTTACCATTGCAGGAGCCGAGGCATATGCCTCGATGCATCCGATGCCGCCGCAATTACAGGGGATGCCGTCGTATTTGATGCTCATATGTCCGATTTCGGAACCCGCAAATCGGGCGCCGCGATAGAGTTCATCGCCGATGAAAATGCCGCCACCGATTCCTGTTCCCAGCGTTAATGCGATCACATAACGGTAACCCTTTGCCGCCCCATAGCGGCATTCAGCCAGAGCCATCAAATTGGCATCGTTGTCGGCCCAGACCGGCAAATGGAATCGCGAAGAGAGTCGACCGCGTATGTCGGCATCAGCCCAATCGCGCAAATTGGGTGTGTTGCCGATTATTTTCCCGCGATCGAAATCCACAGCGCCCGGACTGCCACAGCCGATGGCTTTGACCTTGAGATTGGAAGATTCAGCTTGCTTTAACAAATCCGCCACTGCCGCAAACATGGCCGAAAATATGGCCGCACCACCTTTTTTCGCATTGCTTGGTATCTTGTTTTTATAAAAGATGGTTCCATCCGCTGTGCCCAGTGCATATTTCAAAAATGTTCCACCCAGATCCAGCCCGATAAATGCGTCTTTCAACGACGTCAACTCCATTTGTGCGTCGGACTCCTTTCATGCCTTTGCCGGCGAATCAAAAAATAGTAGTTCCTTGTTCGTGTGATATATTCTGCGAAATTCCTGCTGAACGGAGACGAGTCGCGCCGGCTCTTTTACAATTTGCTCTGTGCCCGGCTTGCGACGCAGCCAAACCAGCGTCTCCAGGTCAATACGATCAATATAGAGAATACCATTGAGGTGATCGATCTCATGCTGCAATATTCTGGCAAACAATCCTTTCGCGGTATGTTCAACGCTTTCCCCTTCGGGTGTTTGCGCCCGAACGACGATTTTTTCGTACCTGGGCACCTCGCCTTGCAATTGCGGCAAACTCAGACATCCCTCCAAATCGACGGAAATTTTTTCACTGCGAGCGATGATGAGTGGATTCAGCAGAACATGTACTTTATTCTTATCCGGTTCCAATGCTACGCACAATTGCATATCTGCATCAACCTGTGTGGCAGCCAGCCCGGCACCGTCCAGGGCATACATGGTTTCGATCATATCCTCAATGAATTGCGCCTCCACTTCTTCGGGTTTACACATTTTCGCCACATGCCGAAGACTCTGATGTCCATATTTAACAACTTGCAATATTGCCATTTACTTTTTTTACTTCCTCATATTTATTAACCTGTTCATCCGCATGATAAGAACTCCGAACCAGAGGCGCCGACTCGACATGGCGGAATCCCAATTCCTCCCCGTACATTTTCAAATCATGGAATTCAGCGGGTGTGACGAATCTTTTCTCTGAAAAATGTTTGCGCGACGGCGGCAGATATTGCCCGAGCGTCAGAATCTGACAGCCTCCATCTAGCAATGCATGCATAGTATCGCGCACCTCATCGATTGTTTCTCCCAGCCCGAGCATCAGGCCCGATTTGCTCGTCATACCGGCTCTGGCAGCGCGGCGCAGCAGCTGGAGCGAGCGCGAAAAATCAGCCTGAGGGCGGATATAGGGATAGAGCGCTGGTACCGTCTCGATATTGTGATTTAAAACATCCGGTTTCTCATTCAGGACGACCTGCAATGCGGCAGCGGAACCGGCAAAATCGGGAATAAGGACTTCTACTTTACAGTCCGGATTTATCGCCCTGATGGCGCGAATGGTCTGCGCAAATTGCCCAGCGCCGCCATCCGGGAGGTCATCCCGCGTCACCGATGTCACCACCGCATACGAAAGCCCCAGGTGTTTTACTGCCTGCGCCACTCTTTGCGGTTCCTCAACATCCGGCTTTTTCGGCTTACCATGAGATATGGCGCAAAAAGCGCAATTACGGGTACAAACATCACCCAGAATCATGAAAGCGGCTGTTCTCCGCCCCCAGCACTCGCCTATATTGGGGCAACGCGCGCTCTCACATACCGTGTGCAGCCGCAAGCGTTTGAGCAATTGCCGTACCTGATAGGAATCTCCTTTTCCGGTGAGTTCAACCTTGAGCCATGACGGCCGCCTATTTACTGATATATCATTCATCAAATAATGTAATAATTTTTTACAAAAATAAAAAGTATTTCTCTATTCTTCCGTCCATTTTTCGCCTTTCCGAATGTACCTTTCAAAAGCCTCAAAAGTCCAGGGCATTCGCTGGCGAAAAATCACGGCAATGGCTTCCGCATACATACGGATTTCATACTGGGCATGTTCATCGAGTCGTAAAGAGAGAAAATTGATGAGAGCCCGGGCGTTAATAGTCCAGTAGAACTGGGTGTACAGCGAAAGCGGCAGCACGATGCGGGCATGTTCTCGAGCTACCCCCTGTTGCAGCAGGGACTCGTACAACTCGTAGGCCTTTTCATAAAAATCGCTGATTTGTTTTTTCAATTGCCTGTTTTTCTCTTCCGGCAACGTATCATACTGGTAATTACGAGCTTTTTGTGATCTCAAATTTTCCGGCAAACAAAACTCTTCCTGCATGGTGGTATACCGTCCGGAAATTTCATTATAACTGGCTATGCGATGTCGGAACCATTGTCGGGCGACAAAAATGGGGCATTTGATATGAAATTTAAACACCGAATGTTCAAAAGGTGTTTCATGATGATTCGCCAGTAGAAACTGCAGCAATTTTTTATCACGCTCCGGTTCGGTTTCGCCCTTGCCGAATGAGACGCGCGCCGCCTGTACCACGGCAAGGTCACCGCCCATAAAATCCATCAATTTTACAAATCCCTTATCCAGAACAGAGGTTTCAGATAGTGTTTTCAAGATGCACCCTTAATCATAAAATACCGTTCCATACAAGCCGCCACCCTCATTGAACAAGCATGTCATTCGGTTAATATATTTTAGGAAAGCAAATTTCAGGGAAATGAATACCCTTCCAGCATCTGCACCAGTCTCTGTAAAAATCGGCCGGCATACAGGCCATCGATAATGCGATGATCATAGGTCAGGCTGATGAACATCATGGAACGTATGGCGATGGCATCGTTGATCACCACCGGTCGTTTTTTAATCACACCGGTTCCCAGGATGGCGAGCTGGGGTTGATTAATGATCGGCGTACCGAAGAGATTGCCAAATGTGCCGATATTGGTAATGGAAAAAGTGCCGCCCTGTACCTCTTCGGGGTTTAGCTCTTTGTTTCTGGCGCGATTGGCGAGATCCGCTACAGTTCGTGCGATGCCGGTCAAATTCATCTGATCCGCATTGCGCACAACCGGAACAATCAAGCCCCTGTCCATACCTACGGCAATGCCGATGTTGATCTGTCTTTTCAGAATAATGCGATCCTTATCGACAGAGGCGTTGATCAGTGGGAACTCTTTTAAAGCGCGGGCGGCAGCATCAATAAAAAAAACGGTATAGGTCAAAGGAAAACCTTCACGCTGCTCGAACATTTTTTTGACGCTCTCGCGGTACTGCACGATGGGCGTTAAATCCACTTCCGCAACCGACGTCACATGCGCCGATGTCCGCTTGCTGAGAAGCATATGCTCTGCAATTCGCTTGCGCACATGGTCCATCGCGATTATTTCGTGGTCCTCATAAGAGGCCTCGGCAGCCGCCGAATCGGATGAAGCCATAATCGGTTCAGGCAGGGATGGTTGCGGAATCTCTGTCGGCATCGGCGATTTAAAATCCGGCCGGGATTTCCCTTCAACAACAGCCAGTATATCCGATTTGGTTATGCGTCCATTAATGCCACTGCCGACAATGGCATCCAGTTGTGCAGCTCCCAATCCATGCTCACGGGCAATTTTTTTTACTACAGGTGATAGGAACCGTTTGCTATCGAGTTCGATAGCCGGTGTTTTTATAGCGGGTTCAGGCTTTGTTTCCGGCGGTTGTTCCCGTTGAGGAGTCGGTTCGCTTTTTCCTTGTTTATCATCTTTTTTGCTGATTCTGGCAATGGGTGTGCCTACGGCAACGGTCTGGCCTTCCTCAACCAGTATTTCAGCCAAAATACCGTCAGCCGGTGCCGGGATTTCGGAATCCACTTTATCCGTGCTGATTTCAAGAATGATCTCATCTTTTTGTACCGGTTCCCCGGGTTGCTTGCGCCATTTGATGATAGTCCCTTCTACAATACTCTCACCCATTTGCGGCATTATCATGTCCATTTTGATCTACCAACCTTTCAAAAATATCCACCACATATCGTAAACAGCGCTAGACATCATAGGACAGGGCGCGGTCGATTTCCAGTTGCGCATCGATCTCGGTCAGCTGGTCTTCAAGAGCCTTTTTATGCTGGGATTCCTGTTCAGCCAATTTTGTAAACATTTCCACTTCAACCGGTGTACGGGCGACCTGTCGGGCACGAATATAGAAATGATACGCCTCCTCTTCACGCTTGATGGCGATTTGTAATATTTCGCGCATAGAAGTCAGCTCTTCAAACTCTTTTTGCGTCATAGCCTGACACCTCACCTTTAGAAATGAATCACCTGCCGCACGGCCACGATAATTTTTTCAGGATTCGGCATAAAATATTCTTCCAAAACCGGCGCATAAGGGGTCGGCGTATCGAGGGCAGCGACGCGCTTGATGGGTGCATCCAACATTTCAAATCCGTTATCGGAGATAAGCGCCGCCACTTCGGCTCCAATCCCAGCTGTGAGATTTGCCTCATGGACGATGACCACGCGACTGGTGCGTTCCACAGTGCTGAGAACAGCTTCTTTATCCAGTGGCTGCAGGGTGCGCAAATCCAGAATTTCGACGTCGAGCTGATCCTGCTCGTTTAGTATCTCTGCCGCCTGCAGGCAGGCGTGGACCATGGAACCGTAGGTAATGAGGGATACATGCCGACCGGGTTTTACCAGGCGAGCCTTTCCGATGGGAACGACCACATCATCGCCTTCCGGCAGCTTTTCTTTGATTCGCCGATAGAGAAATTTGTTTTCAAAATATAACACCGGATTATTATCACGGATAGCGGCTTTTAACAAGCCTTTGGCGTCCGCCGGCGTCGACGGCGCAACGACTTTCAGACCGGGTTGATGTACGAACCAGGCTTCGGGATTCTTAGAGTGAAAGGCGCCACCGTGGATGCCGCCACCCGAAGGCGCCCTGACAACGATCGGCACGGGTATACCGTAGCGATAATGCATGGTGGCCGCATTGGTCACCAGTTGACTGAATCCCACCGTTATGAAATCGGCAAATTGCATCTCTGCAACCGGCCGCATGCCGACAAGCGCAGCCCCCACGGCAACTCCGATAATGGCCGATTCCGATATAGGCGTATCCATGACCCGCGCCTGGCCGAACTCTTCATACAGACCCTTGGTGACTTTGAAAGCGCCGCCATAAATACCGATATCCTCGCCCAGCAAAAACACCTTTTCGTCGCGTTGCATCTCCTCGCGCAACGCCTCGGTAATGGCCTGTAAGTATGTGATCTCTGCCATGTTTGGATTCCAAATTTAATTATTCAGCATATACGCCTTCCGCTGCCCAGTGCGCCTCAGGAAGCGGGCTGTTGAGAGCAATATCCGTCGCTTGTTCAATTTCTTTATCGATTGTATCTTGAATGCGTTTGATTTGTTTATCATCCAACAAACCCTCCTTGCGCAATACCTGTTCCAGTCGCAAAAAGGGATCCTTTTTCTCATATTTTTTCATTTGCTCTTTATCAACATAAAAAGCGTCATCATGGGCCGAATGCCCCACCATTCGCATGCTCAAACACTCAATCAGACTCGGACCCTTGCCGTTACGAGCGTCTTCGATCGCTTTTTTGATGGTGGCATAAACGCCAAGGGCGTCGGTGCCATCGATGTGGTAGCCCGGAATACCATAGCCCTGAGCGCGATCCGATAGTCGATTACAAACATATTCCTTATGGGCGGGGGTAGAATAGGCATACTGGTTGTTTTCGATCACCAGCACAAAAGGAGCCTTGTGCACAGCAGCAAAATTGAGCCCTTCATGGAAATCGCCGATGTTCGAACCTCCCTCGCCGATAAAATTCAAGGTGACCACTTTTTCATTTTGCATTTTTTTTGCCATGGCCACACCCACGGCGACCGGGATCATTGCGCCCAAATGGCTGACGTTTCCGATGATATTCAGAGTCGTATCGCTCATGTGAATGCCGCTGTCTTTACCCTTTGTCAGGCTGTTACCGCGGCCGAGGTATTGCAACAGGATGTTCAAAACACTCTGACCTTTTGCCAGGTGCGCCCCCAGATCTCGATGAATCGGAAATAAATAATCCTGCTTTTCGAGAGCCAGTCCCGCCGCAACCGTGGTGGCTTCGACACCTCTACCGGTGTAGACACCACCCATAATCCGTCCCTGCCGATAAAGCGCGATGATCCGGTCTTCGGTCGCGCGCGTTTTATAGAGAAGCGAATAAAGCTGTAATTTTATTTCATTGGAAACGACATCCGTCTTTGCAGGCATCGATTTTATCCTTTCCCTTGATGGATGAACGCACGAGTTGCCTAAACCGTCTGACTGATTCCCAAAGCGATGTGATCATTTTATTTGATGATGCTTCTATATATGAATCGCTTTGCCATAAGCGTCTTCAGCCGCTTCCTTAATCGCTTCGGATAGAGTCGGATGGGCATGCATGGTGTGCATGATTTCATCCGCCGTTGTCTCTAACGTTTTAGCGATACCGAGTTCCGCCAGCAGCTCCGTGGCCTCTGATCCGATGATGTGTGCACCCACCAGTTCGCCATATTTTGCGTCAAAAATCAGCTTGACCAATCCATCACTCTCCCCCATGGCCAACGATTTACCGTTGGCGCGAAATGGAAACCGCCCTACTTTGACGTCCAATCCTAAATTCTTTGCTTTTTCCTCTGTGAGTCCCATACTGGCGACCTGCGGCTGGCAATACGTGCAACCGGGAATGTGGTCATAGTCAACGGCTACGGGTTTGTGCCCGGCAAGGGCTTCGACGGCCACAACGCCCTCTGCTGATGCCACATGGGCTAGCCACGGTGGGCCGATGACATCGCCGATGGCGTAAATTCCGGGAATGTTGGTCTGATATGTTTTTTTATCAACCGGTATAAATCCCTTTTCCGTTTTTACGCCTGCGGATTCAAGCCCGATATTTTCGATGTTCCCCTGTACGCCGACAGCAACGAGGGCCAGGTCCCCTTCGATAGCAGCCGATCCTTTGCCGGATGCGGTCTTGACCCGCACTCCTGATTTAGTCTTTTCCAATTTTTCCACTCTGGTTTCAGCCAGGATTTCAATGCCCATTTTTTTGAATGACCGATCAAGCGCCTGGACAATTTCAGCGTCTTCGACGGGAAGAATATGGGGCAGCATTTCGATCAGGGTCACTTTGCTGCCCATGGAAGCATAAAAATAGGCGAACTCAACGCCGATGGCGCCGGCGCCAATGATAATGAAGCGAGCGGGTATTTTTTTCAACAGCATGGCTTCCCGGCTTGATATGATTTTTTTCCCGTCAAAATCAATACCCGGTATGGCGCGCGCACGCGCGCCCGTTGCTATCAGCAAATTTTTAGCCTCAACGATCTGATTACCGCCATCTGCAAGTTCAACTTTTACTTTCCCCGGGGCTAAAACTTTTCCAGTCCCGATGATGACGTTAATTTTATTTTTACGAAACAGATATTCAACACCTTTGGAGAGCCTAACGGAGACAGCACGGCTGTGTTCAACAACTTTGTCGAATTCGATGCTCATATCTCTAATGGTAATACCAAACGCCTCCGCATGCTTGATATGGTTGACCAGAGTGGCGCTGTGCAACAGAGCTTTGGTGGGAA
>JAFGSU010000026.1 GCA_016934435.1 Candidatus Zhuqueibacterota bacterium
CCGCGCCGCCTCGATGATGCGCTCATCGCGCTCATCTATCCGAATATTCCCAAGCCAGATATTCTCGCGCGCGCTGGTGTGGTATTTGGAAAAATCCTGAAACAGCACCCCGAGAGTGCCACGCCATTTGTCCACCGCCAATTCGCGCAGATCGATGCCGTCGGCAAAGATGCTGCCTTTCTTCGGATCGTAGAGACGACAGAGTAATTTTACCAGAGTCGATTTGCCGCTGCCGTTCTCACCAACCAGCGCGATGTGCTCGCCCGGGCCGATGGAAAAACTGATATCCTGCAAAGCCATACGCGTGCTTTCCGGATAGCAAAAAGTGACATGGGTGAACTCGATACCCTTTTTCAGGTGTCGCGGCAGTGTGCGCGGCTTGGGCGGATCGACGATTTTGGGCTGCAGATTTAAAAACTCGAACAACGAATTCAGAAACAGCGAATCCTCATAAAGGTCGGCCATACCCTTCAATGAGATTTGCAGAGCCGATTGTCCCCGCTGAAAAGCCTGGTAGTACATCACCAGCCCGCCGATGGTGATGACGCCGGCTACAGCGCGCTGGGCCATGAACATAAGCAGCGCAAACACCACCAGCATTGTGAATACCTGACCGAAAAGATCGGCAGTCGCTCGCTTGCGGTTCAACTTGAGCCGGTCCATCACCACCTGCCAGTGCAGGTTGCGGAAGCGAGCAATAAAAAGTTCGCCAAGCTGATACAGGCGCAAATCCTTGGCGTATTGTTGCGAGGTGATCAACCAGCTGTAGTATTGCGCCCTGCGGTCGGCGCCGGCCCATTTCTGGTGCCAGCGATACACCCGTTTGGAGAATTTGAATTTCACCCAGATGGCGGGTATCACCGCCACACCGACGAAGAAAATCAGCAGGGCGTCAAAAGTCATCAGCACTGCGACCATGGCGCCCAGGGTGATGCTGTTTTGCACCACCTGAACGAGCTTGTTGACCATCTGCACCGGCCGGTACATGGCCTGATGCTGCGCTAAATGAAGGGTGTTGAAATAATGCGGATTCTCGTAAAATTCCAGATCCACCTGCACCGATTTTTTATGGATGAGTTTGTAGATATATTCCGCCACGCGCAGGTCGCGATACTCCTGTACGATCTGGCTCAGGGCATTGACCAGAAAACCGACTACGCCGACGATGCCGGCCAGCAGGATCAGGATAAAAACCTGGCGGAAAGCAGCGTCTTTGTCCGCTGCCGCTATCCCGGCCGTCACCGCATCCACAATCAGTTTCATCAAATAGATGCTGAGCAGCGGGAAAAGCCCCTGCACCAGCGCCAGCGCCGTGCTGGCGACGGTCCATTTCGCCGAACTTTTGTAGACCAGTTCAGCGGCCTGACGCAGGGCCGGCAGGCGGAGGTGGATTTTTTTCAAAAGATTGTGCAAGCGTTTCTGAGTAGCAAGTGAGATGAAAAGTCCGATATTATAGACTGAAGAGTACAGGTTGGTTGAGCAAAAGCTTAAAATTGTATTTTCTATGCAATATCTTGATAGATAAAACGATGTCGTTCGCTACAGTCGTGTCTTGCCTCAGATCAATTTTTTTCTCACCCTATCAAGATGATCGAGTATCTCCGGATTCTCCTTGGCTTCGCATAAAGGTACAAGTTCCAATGTAATCAGGTCCCATTGTAACTTTATGCCCTGTCTGATAATAATTCCACGGATATCCACCCAATCCTGTTCTCGATCGGCAAAGGCTTTTAGTACAATTAAATCTTCCGCGCTGCAAGTATGCAGCGGGACACCCGGTAAATATTCAAAGGATGAGCTTCTTTCAATCAATCGTTCCTCATACGGCAAACCTGCCAGAGCGATATCAACGGCGATATCATCATCCGATTTTAACAGAAGCACCCGGTTTTTTTGGGCAAACTCTTCCGGATTGTGAATCCTCGCGTTATAATTTTTCAATAAACGTTCTATGAACACCTGTTCGCTTCCAAAGCCGGTGAACAGACAAATATCAATATCGCGCGTAAAACGCGGTTCACCCCACCGGATCACCGCAATGCCGCCGATGATACAAAAAGACCATTTTTGTTCCTGCAGGAATAATTGCAGGCCTTGTGCCATCTTGAAAAGTCCCGTCATTTTCTCAACTTTTTAAAAATAGCCTGCTGGTCGCACAATCCGGACCAGGTTCGAACAGGCAGGTCTTTAATTATCGCAAAAAAACTGTCGCAACTGCTAATGAAAGATTGAGGATCAGCGCGTCGAATTTCTTCAGAGCGAATTTTATCCAATTCGGCCCCTGCTTGTCGCCATTTTTCTACAAATTCTTTTATTTTATCGCTTTCTGTTCTCATATAGCATTTAAAATTCAAAATTCAACATTTTCACGAATAAAATACCGGTACGGCGCGCGAATCATCCAGGCGCCCTCTTGAGAGCGACGCCAGCCGATGACGCGACGGCCGAGCATCAGCGCCTGCTGTTCTCCACCGTTCTTGTGGAACGTGGCTACCTTTAAATGGTCGGCTTTGATCAGCGGCAACCGCAGCGGCGCTATTTTTTGATAGGGGATGCTGAGGATTCGATAGACGAACCGCCACAACCGGTTCCTGCTGCGGTGATACTCCGCCAGTTTCTCACCGATGAGACCGTTGAATTTTTTTAAGCGACGATCACCGCGCTGTACTTCGATGACCTGGCCGATGATGTCGGTGGACTGCAGAAAATAGGGATCGGGCAGGCGGTTATTGTCGCCGCGGGTCTGGATGCCGTTTTCGTTCACTTTAACCACGCGATGAACGACCTGCTTTCCATCCTGCGGCGAAGTGAACACTACCATGTCGCCTTTTTTGATCGGCCGCGCTTCATAAGGCAGCACTATCAGACCGTCGCCGACGCGCAGAGTGGGATGCATGCTCGGACCGATGTAATTGTACAAATGACAGGACATTTATGAAAGATGTGGGAAAATGTTGAATGCTGAATTTTGAATGTTGAATGGAAATGGTTTACGTTCAAGTTTCAAGGGACGCCCCAGACATGCGCCGGCACGATTATGTAAAGGACGCCGAGCGTCACGGTATGCGTTGCCTTGCTGAGTGGTGCAAAAAGTCAAAGGATCGCCCTGCCGGTGTTACAAATTCTTGCGCCTCTATTACAGATTCCAAAGCACAGCTTTTGCGACAATCCCACTTTTGATACAGCCCTGAGGGGGGGGCGTTTTGGGGTACCAGTCGCTGAGCCTCCTCGTCAGTGTTGCATAATGGAGCGATGCAATGGGATTATGAGCTTGGTGACGAGGGGGAAAAAACAAATGCCCCAGATCGGAAGGCGGGTTTTCCAACCCGCCCGGGGGGTGGAGGAAAACCACATTTCCCCAACTCGCACAAAAAACAGGCGGGCAGGAATGCCCGACCTCCGACCTCTCCGGCTTAGACCTGGTTCGTATTCTCTTCCTCAATCGCACGAATATCCAGCAAGTCTTGCGGCCTACCGGCCAATCGTTTGATGGCTATTAAATCGCTCGGAGATGCTATCGGAATATAAATATCGTCTACCTGCAAATCGAACCGATTCGCAAGCGTTTTGAAATGGATTTCATTTTCAGCTAGAAGGAAATCAACGATGATCGATTCGTTTTTCTCATCAGCGAATGGATTGATGAGTACCCGCCATATCGTGGCATTCGTAAATCGCATGATTTGTTTTAGATGCATAATATTAAAATGCTCAAGCAACAGTTTTTGAAACGGCTCCTCTTGCTCTTTTGTTATTAAAATGAGAAAATCGATATCTTCCGTGGCTCGAGGTTTGGCGACGATGCCGACGGCCAACCCGCCGATCAGGCAAAATTCAAAACCGGCATTTGATAATAATCCGGATAGCTTTTTTAGTGTTTCGATTAATTTTCCGGCGATTTCCATGCGCTCTGCTTGCGATGAAGGATTTGTTGATGAATCAGCCGTTTAATTTGTTCTGCCGTCATGTTTGGATGCCGGGCGCGAAGATAGGCCTCCTTGAGATCGAAACAGGTTTGAATGAGCTCAAACGTCTTGCGGAAATTTCGTTGGTAACGGTTCATTGATTTATAAATATTGAATGATGAATGTTGAATTTTGAATGCTGAATGATTATACTAAACAAGGCTTGTAAAGTCAATCTGTAACTCTATCACATCGCTTGAAACTCAGCATTTACTTTCTATCTGCCCTATGTCCTCTGATCTCCGACCTCCGCCCTCTGATCTCTGCCCCCCCGACTCTGCCAACTGCCAACCGCCCTGCTGTCATGCTGGAAGCATCTTTGAGCTATGCGGCAATGGCCGGCTGAATTAAGCAAAATTCCGCGCCGCGTTATGCGGTTCAATGGATGTGTATCCTTCTCAGCAGAGTTGTTCAAAATGGTAGATACTGCCGCCATTGCTCAAAGTTTCCTGCGGAATGACATGGGGGTAGATTTATTATGCTAACACGACACTTATCCCTGCGGCAAATTCCAAAGCATAGCTTTTATGACAATCCCATCACCAAGCCGGAGCCTGGTGATGAGGGGAAAAATAACACTGGTTGGCGAACTTGATTCATTTATGCCTCACACAGAGACACAAAGTCAATTCTTTGCGTGCTTTGTGGCTTTATGTGAATTTTTATTGCGTTTCACACTCTCTCAGAGTTTGGTGACGAGGGGGGAAAGGAATCCACCTTCAAAAGGCAATATATATTTATTGACCAAACGAATCAGCGACGAGATATCAATGGTTTGATTGGGCGCAAATCTCCCGAGCTGTGATTTTTCTTTCTTGCGCTCATACCATGCGTCCTGCAAAAGAAAAAAGGCCGGTTTTGCATCATTCAAGGGAAAGAAATCCTTGACGAGGTGAAATAGGCGCGTGATTTCAGCAACGGCGCGCAGTGCAAATTCCAACGAGACCTCATCCCGCATATACTTTTTTAATAATTGACACTGGTAATCTCTACAGATCAAGGGCCTGTCCGGATGTTGATGGATGTGACAACGATCGTCTATCAAGAGTGGACAGCATAAAGGAAAGGGCTGGTCCTTTTTCCCCACCGGAGAGATCGTCACGCCGTACTGCTGCGGATCATTATCGTGACGAAAAAACAACCCCCTGCAGCACAAGTTGCAAGACAGGCATAGAACCGAGCTTTTTTCATATGGATTTTTCTTCATTGAACGAGTATCATAATCCATTGCCTTCTGACCTCTGCCAACTGCCAACCGCCAACTGCCAACCGCCCGCCGCCCTCCTGTCATGCTGTAAGCATCTTTGAGATATACGGCAATGGATGGCTGAATTAAGCAAAATTCCGCGCCGCGTTATGCAGTTCAATGGATGGGTATCCTTCTCAGCAAAGGTATTCAAAATAGCAGCACCTGCCGCCATTGCTCAAAGTTTCCTGCGGAATGACATGGGGAGTAAGGGTATTGATTGTGTTCGCCTGAATCTTACCCCTGAGGCAAATGACAAAGCAGAGCTTTTGTGACAATCCCATCACCAAGCAGAGCTTGGTGACGAGGGGGCCTCCGTTCTCTATGCCAACTGCCTACCGCCAACTGCCAACTGGATACCGCCCTCCTGTCATGCTGGAAGCATCTTTGAGCTATGCGGCAATGGGCGGCTGAATTAAGTAAATTCCGCGACTCGTTATGCGGTTCAATGAATGGGTATCCTTCTCAGCAGAGTTGTTCAAAATGGTAGCACCTACCGCCATTGCTCAACATTTCCTGCGGAATGACATGGGGTGATAAAGGTATTGATTGCGTTCGCCTGACTCTTACCCCTGTGGCAAATGCCAAAGCAGAGCTTTTGTGATAATCCCGTTACCAAGCAGAGCTTGGTAACGAGGGGTGAATATACATATAAAGCGTGTTTTCACACAATCTCTGGAGCCTGGTGACGAGTGGGAAGCATTAATATTTTTAGATCTTGCCTTGTATTTTATCCCAAAAATTACCACCTAATGTAAGTCTTAATACATGAGCTGAAACTTTATTGCTTATAGAACATGCATTTTTAAAAATATGTGATATCCATA
>JAFGSU010000247.1 GCA_016934435.1 Candidatus Zhuqueibacterota bacterium
ATCGGCTCCATCGGCAATATATCCAACGCGATGATTTTATTCCTTTTACCGATAATCTCTTGTGCAAACTGCGACCATCCACCCGGGGCTGCGCCTAAATCGATAACATTCATGCCCGGCTTGATAATGTGATCCTTATCCTGAATCTCACTCAATTTAAAAACGGCGCGCGATCGATAACCTTTAATTTGAGCCATTTTGACATATTCATCGTTAAAATGTTCCTGCATCCAACGACCGCTACTTTTACTTCGTCCCATCGCTATTTTTTAGTGTAAAATTTAGATTTTTAATCCAGGAATTAATAGTGTGAACTCTGCAGACAAGAAAAAACTACGGGCTCAGGCTCATAGCTTAAAACCCGTAATCATGATCGGCCAATTCGGACTGACGGCAGCCGTTCTGGCTGAAATAGAACTGGCGCTGAGCAGCCACGAACTCATTAAGGTCAAAATACGTGCCGAACGGGAAGATCGCAAGCAAATTAGCGAGAAAATCTGCATTGATACGGGCGCGACGCTCGTTCAGACCATAGGTCAAATTGCTATTATCTACAAACTAAACCCGGACAAGTAGTTAAAGCACAGGGCTAAACGCAGCCTTGTGCCCCAATCAAATATACTGGATTGAGAGGATTTCATATTCAACATCCCCGCCCGGCGCCTTGACGGTAACAACATCCCCAACCTCTTTGCCAATGAGTGCCCGTGCAATAGGTGATCCGATAGAAATGCGGCTTTCCTTGATGTTAGCTTCATCTTCACCAACAATCTGATAGGTCACTGTCTTTTCCGATTCAACATCTTCTATTTCCACTGTCGCACCGAAAACCACCTTCCCATTCGCATCCAATCGAGTGACATCAATGACTTGGGCGTTGGATAATTTACCTTCAATTTCGGCAATTCGCCCTTCGGCGAAGCTTTGTTGCTCACGCGCGGCATGATATTCGGCATTTTCCTTTAAATCGCCGTGTTCACGCGCAGAAGCGATAGAGGCAATGATGCGCGGACGAACCACTGACTTCAGTTCATCCAGTTCTTCGCGCAATTTTTCCGCACCCTTCACGGTAAGAGGTACTTTATTCATTCTGTGACAACTCCAAAAATATTATTCATCCCTAACCCGGGAATCCAAAACCTGCTTGATACAGGTTACTTTTTAACTAAATCAGGCTCTTATGTAAATCCTGAAGACAATTGACATCGCCGGCCTCCAGTTCGCCCAACGCATAACAGGCCGCTCGGGCGCCTGCCATTGTCGTGTAATAGGTGACGCGGTGCTGCAAGGCTTCCCGGCGCATGGTAAACGAATCCGAAATAGCCTTTTTACCTTCCGTCGTGTTAATAATCAATTGGATCTGATCATTTTTTATCATATCGACCGTATTAGGTCGGCCTTCATTGACTTTAAACACAACTTCACAGGGAATTCCGGCCTCCTTGAGAAACCTTGCCGTGCCCCCGGTTGCAACAATCTCATATTTTTTCTCTACCAGCATTCTTGCGATATCGGGCGCCTTGGCTTTATCGGCATCGCGTATGCTGATCAGCACTTTACCGCTATGGTTGAGATTAACGCCGGCAGCGCGCTGGGATTTGGCAAACGCTTCGCCAAACGTCTTTCCTATGCCCATCACTTCGCCGGTAGACTTCATTTCAGGCCCCAATAACGGATCCACGCCCGGAAACTTAACAAACGGGAACACCGCTTCCTTAACCGAATAATAGGAAGGAATACGCTCCTCGGTAATACCCTGCTCCACCAACGACTGCCCTACCATGCAACGGGCTGCAATCTTGGCCAGCGGGTAACCGGTCGCCTTGGATACAAACGGCGCCGTACGCGATGCTCGGGGGTTCACTTCAAGCACATAAATATCCTCGCCCTGAATCGCAAACTGGGTATTCATCAAGCCTCTAACCCCTAAAGCCTCCGCCATTTTGGCGACCTGTTCGCGCAATTTGTCCTGCATCTCCGGCACCAGATCGTAAGGAGGCAATGAACAGGCCGAATCGCCCGAATGAATACCGGCCTGTTCGATATGCTCCATCAAGCCGCCAATCAATACGCGCTCGCCGTCATAAATGGCATCGACATCCATTTCGACCGCATCGTCAAGGAAACGATCGAGCAATACCGGCGAATCATTGGACACCGTGACCGCCTCTTTCATATAGCGCTGCAGGCCTTCTTCATTGAAGACGATTTCCATGGCGCGGCCGCCTAACACATAGGAAGGCCTCACGACCAAGGGATAGCCCAGTTCCTTGGCCGCATTCAGCGCCTGTTCCACGGAGCGCGCCGTCGCATTGGGCGGCTGCTTTAAATCCAGTCGTTCCAGCAATTTTTGGAAACGCTCCCGGTCTTCGGCCAAATCAATCGAATCAGGCGATGTGCCGATAATCGGCACGCCGGCCGCTTCCAGCGCACGCGCCAGTTTCAAAGGCGTTTGGCCGCCGTATTGGACGATGACGCCTTTAGGTTTTTCCAGAGCCACAATTTCAAGCACATCCTCCAGCGTCAACGATTCGAAATACAACCGGTCGGAGGTATCGAAATCGGTGGAGACCGTCTCGGGATTGCAGTTGATCATGATCGTCTC
>JAFGSU010000248.1 GCA_016934435.1 Candidatus Zhuqueibacterota bacterium
CTGGCAATGGCTTTGAACGCCGCTTCCACCACAGCCTCCGGCGTTCCGACAAAGGTGACCACCGTCCTGTTGGTATCCCGGCCAGGGTCCACATCCAGTAAAACGGCACCTTCGGTATTCTTGATTTCATCGGTAATGGCATTTATCTTTGCACGATCACGACCTTCACTAAAATTGGGTACGCATTCAACTAACTGCATCGTTTCTCCTAAAATTTAATAAAAGTTATTGACATCGCGTACTGGGACTGTCCCCCAGGTGTAAGATAGCAAGTCATCTCTTTTTTAAATGTAAAAGGAATTGCTAATTTTGACTGCATTTATGTGGAGAAAACCTTCAAGATGAAACCCACAAAATACAGTCCTTTTTCTAGTTTTTGCACTGCCCCCTACGGTGATTTTGCGACAGAACCACAATCATCAGACCTAATATACAAAACTTGTAGCACAAAAAAAACTGCTTTCGAACAAAAAGGATTTACAGGATTACATCATCTTCATTCTCCAATATTTTGAACATTGGATGCTTCACTTATATACAAGTTTCCGATATAAGACCTGCCCGGCCGCCAGATTTATATTGAAATTGTGTAAAAAATTTTGCATCTTGCCTGTTAACAGGATTGCCGCAATTTTCACCGATTCGGTGTCCACAGGTTTAAACGGCAACGCTGTGGGCGGCGCGTTGTCCGCTCGATTCGTTGGTAAATAAAAATCAGGTATTACTATTCAGGACCACCTATGGATCCGGTTCACATTATCATCCTCATAGCGTTGGGATGCGCCGCCGGTTTTATCAATGCCCTGGCAGGGGGCGGTTCTATCCTCACCGTGCCGGCATTGATATTTTTAGGGCTGGACGGCGCCACGGCCAACGGCAGCAACCGCATCGCCGTAATCATTCAAAGTTTCTCCGCCATTCTTTCCTTTCGCAAAGAAAAGCTAACCGCTTTCCGTCAGAGCGCCTGGTACGGCATCTTTACCCTGCCCGGTGGCATCGCCGGCGCGATTCTGGCCGTCAGGATCAGCGACGCCACCTTTAAGACCATATTGGGCATCCTGATGATTCTCATCGTGATGACCTTATTCATCCCTCTCCATAAAAGAAATGATAATAAAGACCACAGCGGATCATGGTGGATCTATCCGGCCCTGTTTGGCGTTGGTTTCTATGGCGGATTCATTCAAATCGGAGTCGGATTTTTAATTATGACCACCCTTTATCATATGGAACGACTGAACCTAATTTACGTCAATATGCACAAGGTCTTCCTGATGCTCTTTTTCACCCTGCCGGCTTTTCTGGTCTTTTTATTCAACGGAAACATCCATTGGCTATATGGATTGATACTCTCCGTCGGTAACGCCACCGGCGCCTGGTGGGGAGCCAAAGTTACGGTAAAAGGCGGCGAAAAAATCGTCCGCATCGTGGTGGCCGCCGCTGCGGTTATGATGGCTTTGAAATTATTTAGTGTGTATTAAAGTGAACCATGATCTGACGGCAATATATGATCAATTAAATATTCAGGAGTATGTATGAGTATTGCAGTATTTTTAAGTAAAATACCATGGATCAAACTGCTGACGGCGGTTCCGCCCATGGTGCGTACCGCGCGCGATTTGATGCAGTCAGCGCAAAAAGCCCCGGCGCTCTCAGCCTCCGGTGAAGAAGGCACGGATTTGCACCAGCGGGTGGCGGCACTGGAGGTGAGGGAGAAAAAACAGTCCGAGCTGGTGCAAAAGATGAGCGAACAGCTGCAGGTTACCACCGAAACGCTGCAAATTCTTTCCGCGCGTTTGCAGGTGATATTTATACTGGCCTTGTTCTCCATTCTGCTCGCGGTTACCGCCATCATCCTCTGGCTTAAATAACAGATGCACATAAAGAAAGGAATAATGCATGGCCGCAGTCAAAGTCAACGGCAGTCATTTTGAGAGCATCATCCCCGTCAGACCCAGCGACATCGACATGAATCAGCACGTGCACAACACCATGTATCTGGATTATGTGCTGGCGGCGCGTTACGATCAGATGGAGCGCTGTTATAAAATGTCGATGGATGAATTTCTAAAAAAGGGATGGACCTGGTGGATTCGCAAGACTTATATCGAACACAAAAAGTCTCTGCAACTGGGAGATTCGGCTGCTGTACAGACCTGGGTGGACGAGTACGAAAAAAGCCGCGTCAAGGTGTGCTTTGAAATTCGCCAGCACGCTACAGGGCAGCTGTCCGCGCTCGGGTATCTGGAATATGTCATGATCTCGCTGCGCAGCGGTCGACCAACGCCCATGCCGCAGGAGATTATCGACCGGTATTCCATCTAAAACGCATATTCACCGACTTGAAAAAAACCCGAAAGGTCTTGGAGGCCTTTCGGGTTTTTACTTGCCATGAAGCACATCGCGGACAAAAGTGTCCGCGATCCAGATGAATTTTTATTTCAACAGCAACATCCGGTGCACTTTGACGTGATCGGCCGTCTGCACGCGCAGGTAGTAAATGCCGCAGGGAACCGTCTCGCCGTACTCATTGCGGCCGTTCCAGCGCATGCGATGACTGCCCGCATTCAAAGAATGATCGGCCAGAACCTGCACCTGTTGACCCAACAGATTATAGACGCCAACTTTTACATGCGATGCCGCCGGCAGTGTAACCTCGATGGTCGTTTCCAGATTGAATGGATTGGGGAAATTGCGCACATTAAATTCCTGCACAACGGCAATCTCAGTCTCCTGATTGGCCATCTGTGAACCGGTGATATCCGCCACCATCAGCTCGATCTCGCCCAACTGTCGCCAGCCATGCGAAGGTTCGTCGACCACGAACTTGACGTACTTGGCCGCCGTAGCAGCGAACATGTGTGTCAGCCAGTATCCATAACGCTGTCGGCCTGAATAAACCGTGGTAAAATCCCCAGCATCGGTGCCGGTGGTCGAAACCATCACACGAAACGCCCGCACCCATCGTTCATCATATCCGACATTTGTATCCGTCATCAACTTGAGATGCTGTACCATCTTGGTTGTGCCATCGCTAAAGGCGAAAATGGCCCACGGCTGCTCCATACCGGCGCTGACGGTTCCATCCTTGAACTTGAAGATGGCGTACGGCGGCTCGCCTTTGACGCTGGCGGTACCGTCCCAGCCGCTGATGTCTTCATCAATGGCGTTCTGCCAGTCTTCTTTTTGATGGCTCATACTCGCGTCCACCAGTTCGAGGGTGGAATGGCATTTGGGACC
>JAFGSU010000249.1 GCA_016934435.1 Candidatus Zhuqueibacterota bacterium
CGAAGAGACATACTTGCCCGTTTCATCCCTTCCATCCCAATTCACCGTATATCGCCCCGCAGCCCGCTCCTGATCTTCTAATACTCTGACCACCTGTCCCTGTGCATTATAAAGCATGATGCAAACTTTGGCAGTGCCCTTTTGTAACGTTGGTACTTCATAGGTAATATTTGTGGACATGTTAAAAGGATTCGGATTGTTTTGCATTAAGGCAAATGTCTGCGGCATCACCGCTGCCTGTGGCTTTGCGTCACCATAAATTGCCTGCAGTCTACCGCCACCGACGGTCGCCAGCAATGCATGTTGAATTTTAATCGGACAATCCTCAGCTAACGGTTTTAAAATAGTAACCGGAAGCATCAGAACCGCACCTTCGCCTGCCGGGATCGGCTCACCTGTCAGGCTGTATACCAGGACTTGAAAATAGTCGTCCTTTGCAGATACGGAAACGGACATCTCCCGACTCAATGCGGTTATCTCCGGCATCGAAATCTGATATTTATATGGATCCACTTTAAACAGCAGTTGCATCCCGCTGACGGGTTCCGAAGCTTTCAACGTCAGGGGTATTTTAACACTCCCTGTATGGCGTTTCGGTAGGGACGGCATGTCCAGGCGCGCGCTTCCCATTGTCAGGTTGCTTTTATCAGAAGGCATCTCCTGCCACGAAGGTGTCGAGGCGACAGCCAGGTCAATGCACATGGAAATATCGACCACATCTATAACACCGTCGCCGTTCAGGTCGCCGGCCCAACGCTCATATTCGGTGGGCGATGGTTGGCGATTTAAAGCGATATCGATAAGACGCAGCACATCGAACAGGTCGATATTGCCGTCGTTCTTTACATCACCTTTGGTGCCGAACCAAAAGTAACCGTTTTTCTTATAACAGGTCACGGATTGATTCAAGTTGTTGGCCACAACCAGACTGTCCAGATACAGAGTTGCCTTTGAACCGTGCTCCGCATCGACATCCACACTCATCGTGAGGTTGCAGATGGCGCCCGTACCCGGGGCAATTAATGACGTTAAATTATCTGTTGGAAACATCAAAACTTTGACCGTGCCACCGAATGTCGCCATCTCCGCTCGAAAACCCGAGGCGCGCCCGGTTGCGGTTACGCCGGTTACAGTGATGGAATCCGGGATATCGCGAACTTTGAACATCAATGCCTTGATCGTGGTGACGTTGCGCAGATTTACGGGAACAATGTGCCCGCTTGTACCGGGCAGACCACTACCATTGCTTACGGACAGAGTGTCGCCCACAGCAGCTAACATGGAGCTACAAAAGGCGAAAGTAGCCAAGACCACCATCACGAGGATGGTATTTTTCGATGAAGAGTTCATCACTTCCTCCGTGTGTTATTATTTATTGGGATTAAAATCATTTCGATTCTCAAATATCGCCGAACTAAAATTCTACATATAATCCCGCAGCAAATTGTCTCTCTGTGAAACGATAACTCAATACAATACAAATGGCTCGCTATGGGCAGCAGGAATCGAGTAAACGCTTTGGAAAAACCGAACAACCATATGAATCATTAGTTATTAAAATTCAATAGATTAATTAAGCCACTCTTCCTGCTGTTTTTAATGATTATTTCCGCTTTACTCGATTTTCTCATTTCTTTAAAACATTTTGCAACTAATATGCCAGATCGTTCTTATCGGTTAGAAATATTTTACCCCAGATCATAATAAATACAAAGCTTTTCTCTTGAATGGAAACGTTTTTTTCTTTATCTTTAGAAATAATTTTTACAGTAAAACAGTAACCATTACAGATGGGTATGTATGTTTAAAATCCAAAAATACAAAGTCATTGCTTCTTTGCCCAAAGAATTGAATGAGCTCCGTGAACTGGCATATAACCTCTATTGGACGTGGGACCACGAAATCCGTAATCTATTCCGCCGGCTTGACAGGGAATTATGGGAGGCGACCAGGCATAATCCAGTCCTTCTGCTCGGTAACATTGATCAAAAGAAACTTGAAAATCGCGCCAAAGATGAGGGGTATCTGTCAAATTTGCAGCGGGCCAGGGAGTCATTGGAAAAATATCTCGGCGCCAAAACCTGGTATCAGAAACAATATTCTGAAAATGCGCCTTTTCACATTGCCTATTTCTCAATGGAATATGGATTGACTGAGGGGCTACCGATGTATTCCGGTGGCCTGGGTGTGCTGTCGGCCGATCATCTTAAATCTGCCAGTGATCTGGGAATTCCACTGGTCGGTGTTGGCCTGCTGTATCAAAAAGGATATTTTAACCAGTATCTCAGCAAGGATGGATGGCAACAGGAATCATACCCAATCAATGATTTTTACAATATGCCCATAAAAATGGAACGAGATGAGCAGGGCAATCCTTTAACCATTACCGTTCAAATTCTTGACAGAGAAATTCAAGTCTATATATGGCGCGCACAGGTGGGCCGAGTACCGCTATATTTACTGGATACCAATTGCCCGGAAAATATTCCCGAAGATCAGGATATTACCGATCAACTCTACGGCGGCGACACCGAGTTACGCATCAAACAGGAGATCGTTCTCGGCATCGCTGGCCTGCGCGCCCTGGAACGGCTGGGTATCAGGCCCGAAGTCTGCCATATGAATGAGGGACATTCCGCTTTTATGGCACTGGAACGCGTGCGGTTGTTGATGAAGGAAAACAAACTTACCTTCGCGGAAGCACAGGAAGCGACGCGTAGCAGCAATATTTTTACCAGCCATACACCGGTTCCGGCAGGAATAGATGAATTTGATCCTTCCCTCATGGATCGCTATCTGGGGCACTATTGCGAGTCACTGCAATTAAGTCAGGATCAATTTCACAGCTTAGGGGGCGTTCATCTGCCACAAAGCAAAGGCCAATTTAATATGGCCATCTTTGCCATCCATATGGCCGGTGTGTACAATGGGGTCAGTAACTTACATGGCCATGTAGCGCGTAAAATGTGGCACTATTTGTGGCCTGACCTTCCGGAGGATGAAGTTCCCATCGGCCACATCACCAACGGTATTCATCTGCCGACCTGGATTTCAGAAGACATGGCCGAACTCTTCAACCGCTACCTGGGCCCCCGATGGTTTCAAGATCCCTCGGATAAAAGCGTCTGGAACAGGATTCAACAGATACCCGATGAGGAACTATGGCGCACTCATGAGAGGCGGCGCGAACGTCTGGTCGCTTTTACGCGCAGGAAACTCCGTCAGCAATTGGAGAATTCGAGCGCATCTCCGGCGGATATTTCCATAGCCGAAGAAGTATTGGACCCCAAAGTGCTCACCATTGGTTTTGCGCGCCGCTTTGCTGAATACAAACGGGCAAAGCTCATTTTTTCCGATCTGGAGCGGCTGTTAGCAATCCTCAATCATAAAGACTTTCCCGTACAAATCATTTTTGCCGGCAAGGCCCATCCGCGCGATCATATCGGCAAAGGTGTCATTCGCGATCTGGTCAATATCATTCGCGGCGACGAATTTCGCCATCGCGTCATTTTTCTGGAAGATTACGACATGGAAATTGGCGCCACTCTGGTACGCGGTGCCGATGTCTGGCTTAACACCCCGCGCCGGCCGCGCGAAGCCAGCGGCACCAGCGGCATGAAAGCCGGTATCAATGGCGTCCTCAACGTCAGCATTCTCGACGGCTGGTGGGATGAAGCCTATTCCAATAATCTGGGTTGGGCCATCGGTCGCGGAGAGGAATTTGACAATCCGGAAGAACAGGACAAGTACGATGCGGAATCACTTTATTCCCTCCTGGAACAGGAAATCGTACCCTTATTTTATAACCGAAGCGCCAACGGTCTCCCGCGCGAATGGATACGCATGATGAAAAACAGCATTCAAAATCTGAGTCCGGTTTATAATACCAACAGAATGGTGCGTGAATATTTCCAAACCTATTATTATCCCGGGCTGGAGAGATGGCGTCGTCTGAGCGCCGATAATATGGGCCCGATAAAACAACTTGCAGGATGGAAAGAAAAATTGCATCAGCATTGGAACGACGTAAAGATCATCAGCGCCGAGTCGGAAAACGGCCAGGATATACAGGTCGGCGACCAAATACGCGTTAAAGCCACCATCGATACCGGCAGTCTAAAGCCGGAAGACTTGAAAGTCGAAGTATATTACGGACCTTTAGATTCTGATGGTACGATTATTGCAGGAAAAAACGTTACCATGCAGTTGCAAAAACAACTCAAAAAGAATCAATATTACTACGATGCAGTGGTGCCGTGTGAAGCTACAGGCCAGCACGGCTATTCGGTCCGCGTCTTTCCTCAACAAAACGAGATCGATAAACCGAGCGATACAGGGCTCATTACCTGGTACAGCGCTTGACACCTGCGAGTTGGATATTTTAAAGTCGGAATTTGCCAAAAAAATCATGTACATAATCGGAATTCAGGAGAAAATAAAAATAAATTCATAGCACCGCGCATACGATGTTTGTTATGAACATACTGTATTAGTCTCTCAAGCAACCATAAGTAACGCATCCGCAGCCAGAGGTGATAGCAATGAAAACAATCAGCATCATATGTCTTTTTTTCTGGGCATCCACGTCATGGGCATGGATTCTGGTGGACATCGATGAGAGCATCGTGCCAAAATACGAAATTGCCGTACTCACTGCCAATACTTCCAATTCCTACCCAAATCCTTTCCAGGATGTGGTTTTTTTAGCCAATTTTACTTCCCCCACGGGACGCACCTTTCAGGTCTATGGATTTTATTATGATACCCAGACCTGGCTGGTGCGGTTCATGCCCGATGAAGTCGGCGTCTGGTCGTATGCCTGGCAGTTCGACCAGGCCACCGGTACCGGTACTTTTACCTGTATCGCCAAACAAAATCCAAAGTTACACGGACACATTCGCGTCGATCCGCAGAACCCTCATAAATTGCGCTATGATGACGGTACTCCAATACATTGGATCGGTGGAAAATATCTATCCTTTAAGCGGCCTTTCGGCTTTCCAGATTTGAAACCGTTAAGTGTACCTGAACGTTTTTCTCCTGCAACCTATATTTATCATTGTATGAATTATTTAAATAAAATCGACAGTTTGGGACTCAACGGCGTTTTACTCAAATTCAGCGTTTTACCGCTAAA
>JAFGSU010000250.1 GCA_016934435.1 Candidatus Zhuqueibacterota bacterium
TCACTTTAACCTCCAGAATAAATAGAACAATAGCAAATAAAATGAGTAAAATGCCGGCAGCTCGCAAGGGCAGCGTTTGCAGAGCGAAAAAAGCAAGAATGATGAAAATGCCGCCCACAACACCCGGTACAATGGAACCCGGATTCGAAAGTTCGAAAAACAGGCCATATATACCGAGCATGAGCAAAATGTAGGCGATGGTCGGATTAGAAATTTTGTACAAAATGCGATGACGCCAATTCATATAAATTTGAATAACCTGCGCATCTTTAGTGTTCAGCTGCCGTTCTTGATCTTCCAGTTTGACGACGTGACCATCGAGGGTTACGAACAGGTCTTCCTGAGAGCTGCAGATGAAATCGATGATGTTTTTTTCCAGGGCTTCGGTCTCATTGATCGAAACGCTCTCGCGTACGGCGAGTTCGGCCCAGTCCGCATTTCGCCCCCGTTTTTCTGCTATCCCTCTGATCCACGCGGAAGCCCAATTGGTCACCTTTTCGCCCATCACCTGTGAAGTATCAGCCACACCCCCGGGACCCACCGGATGGGCAGCGCCTATATTGGTTCCTTCCGCCATGACGGCAACATGGCAGGCCATGGTAATAAAAACACCGGCCGATACGGCGCCGGAACCACTGGGTGCTACATACATTACCACCGGTACCCCGGCGTTCAATATTTTCTTGACGATAATCCGGGTCGATTCCAGCAGCCCGCCCGGTGTGTCCATCTGAATGAGCAGACATTCGTATCCTTCGGCTTCCGCTTTTTCGATGTTTTTTATGATGAATTCAGCGGAAACAGGATTGATATCGCCATCCACAGATATCTTTAATACCTTATCGGCATCGGCGCCATTTAGAGGGAGCGAGTAAAACCAGATACCCGCCATAACGATACTGATGATAAATTTGTTCATGTTTTTTTTATCCTATATATTGCGAATATACGTGTGCTGGGTCATAATACGGATTAATATTGAAATATTTTACTTGACTTTGTCCCTTTATTTTACAACATTATTTATGTAAGGTTCGAGTATTTTTCCCTGTATGACGATACCCGGTATTTTTGAACCAACAGCAAAAATAATGGGAGCTTAGCTCTTAAGCATGTATTACAGGCCTCCTCTTTTCTCTTTGGGAAAAGTGCCAGTGGAAGTAAAAAATGTTTAGGCGGCGCCCACCGTGATGAACAAGGTTCATTACAACCCGGTATCCATACAGGGATTTTTTTATCCAGGCACAATTAATCTTCGAGCTTTTTCAATATCATCAGTAATGGTAAAAAATGCATTCAAATGCATACGATTAAAAATCTCCGTCATTACCGATCGCAAACCGCATAAAATCAATTTACCGCCCTGTTTTAACATCTTGTCGCGCGCCAGAATCAATACACCCAGACCGCTACTGTTCATCACGTTGACTTGACTCAAATCGATGATCAAGTTTTCTACGTCATTTTCAATACATTTAGTGATCTCCTCCTTGAAGTTATCCGCAATTTTTAAAAAAATACGCCTTTCTAACACACGAATCACCAAGATTTTATCCAATTGCTCAACGGCAATGGTCTGATAATTCATTTCTAGAATCTCCTTAGTTTATCACCCAAATTCGGTGTTTGCCTGCAACCTGAACTTGTGCCGCCCGCAGGATTACCTGTCAACCTGTTGGCACCGAATCGGTGTTTTAATCATGATGCAGGAATCCGGCTGTCAGCGCGTCCCGGCGACGAGCACTGTTTTAAAAATAACTGGTCCGATCCAAACTGCGATATTGAATCGCTTCGCTCAAATGATTGGGCTGAATATGCTCGCATCCTTCCAGGTCGGCGATGGTGCGCGAAACTTTTAAAATACGATCATAGGCTCTGGCCGATAATCCCAGTTTGGTTATGGCCATTTTCAGCAATTCATGGCCCTGTTCATTGATCCGGCAAAAACGACGAATCTCTTTGGCTTCCATACGCGCATTGCAGAAGATATGCGGATATTCACGAAAGCGATTTAATTGTACACGTCTGGCCGATTCAACACGCCCGCGTATTATCTTGGAGGACTCGCCCGTAACATCACTGCTCAATTCGCGATATTTAACCGCCGGCACTTCGACGTGAATATCGATGCGGTCCAATAAGGGCCCGGACAGACGGGATACATATTGTTTGATCTGTTGCCCGGAACAGGTGCAATCGTGGTTCGGGTCGGTATAATAACCGCAAGGACAAGGATTCATGGCCGCGGCCAACATAAACACAGCCGGATAGGTCAACGATAAAAGGGCGCGCGATATGGTCACACGGCCATCTTCGAGTGGTTGGCGCATCACCTCCAGGACGTTTTTTTTGAATTCCGGAAGCTCATCCAAAAATAACACGCCATGGTGCGCCAGACTCACTTCGCCGGGTTTCGGTACTGTGCCGCCACCGATGAGCCCGGCATCGCTGATGGTATGATGGGGCGCGCGAAATGGTCGCGTGGTGATCAACGCCTCATTGGGCGGTAGATGACCAGCAACAGAATGAATCTTTGTTGTTTCCAGAGCCTCCTCGAGCGTCAGGTCCGGCAATATGGACGGCAAACGCTTGGCCAGCATGGTTTTTCCTGAACCCGGCGGACCAATCATGATGATGTTGTGCCCTCCAGCTGCGGCTACCTCCAGAGCTCGTTTAACATGAGCCTGTCCTTTAACGTCCTGAAAATCATCCTGATAATCCCGTTTGCTGGTGAAAACCTCATTCAGGTCGATATGATACGGCTTGATCCCCTGAGCGCCATTGAAAAAATTGACCGCGTCCAGCAGCGACCGTATGGGAATAACCTGCAAATCTCTGGCCATGGCAGCCTCTTTGGCGTTTTCCGCGGGAAGCAGCACGCCGTGGAGGTTTTCTTTTGCAACTGTAACCGCAATGGGTAGACTGCCATGAATCGGACGCAAGCTACCGTCAAGACTCAGTTCTCCCAGGATGACGTATTGCGATAAACGCTCAGAATCGATATCACCCATGGCTGCAAGGATACCCAAGGCAATGGGTAAATCAAAGGCAGCTCCCTCCTTTTTTATATCGGCCGGCGCAAGATTGACGATGATGCGTTTGATGGGAAAATAAAATCCGGAATTCTTGATGGCCGCCTGAACCCGCTCTCTGGATTCGCGCACCGCGCCGTCCGGCAATCCAACCGTGGCAAAAAACGGCGATCCTCCTTCAATATGCGCTTCCACCTTGACGATGTAAGCATGGATACCCAAAACAGCCGCACTGAGCACTTGCGCTAACATATCCTTTTGCCCTGAAAAAATATAAATACAACGGCAAACAATACCGGTAAATCAAGACGAATTCTACTATCTAATATAGCCGATCTTGGCAATTATGCAAGGATATTTTAACTATCACTTTTTCTTGGACAGCCCCTATCGACCCTGTGCGAATACCAATATCAGCGTTAACACTATAATGCCGGGCAAACATACACGCTGCTAAAAGCGTTCAGTTTCCTTCCGGAGAACAAGGTTCGGTCATTACAAAATCAGTCGGATCATAGCCGTTTTCCCCCAGCAGTGTATAAATGCTATCGAGCACCGTATCACTCAGTTGGGCAGACCGACTGAGAATCCAGCCGTATTTGCGCGAAGGGGTTCCGACAATAGCCCAGTCATAATCTGCATCCAGGCCAATGATCCAGTAGTCACCCCAAAAAAGCCTGATACCCAGTATACTGACAAAACTGACTTTTAATTTTGCACGGGTTTGATCGTCAATGACTCTGGCAATCCCGCTTGCGCGTGAGACGCTACCGTCCTTCTTAACACAGCTGTTTATCACGGTTAGGCGGCCATCATCACGCAACTGGTACTCGGCAGTAGTACCGCATGCACATTGACGCTGAAATGAATTGGGAATTTTAGCCACCTCATACCACAGTCCTGTGTAGCGCTTCAAATCTACCGACGATACAGTCTGAAGCTGTGGACGCTCTTGCCCTTCTTGTGCGTAAAGAAAACCGGGAATCAGCAGGATAGCAGGTATGATTAAAATATTAAAGCAATTCCAAAACATTTTTTTACCTCACTTGTATTGATATACCCTGACGTAATCAACCACCAGTTGTTGCGGAAAGATGGAATTATCGATACCCTGGGCGCCTCCCCAAGTTCCGCCCACAGCAATATTCAGCAATAAATGAAAATTTTTATCAAAAGGCCAGACTTGCCAACCCGTCTCTTCATTCAAAAAAGTAAAGTACAATTGATCATCCAGATATATCTCTATCTTTTCAGAACTCCAAACCAGCGAATAAACATGGAAGGCACTGGCGGTATCGGGTATATTAATGGTAGCGCTTTTCTGAGTGCCCATCTTGTGATTATAGGCGTGACAGTGAATCGAGGCATGAACAACGCCTGGATTGTGTCCTACGTGTTCCATGATGTCGATTTCACCATTATCGGGCCAACCGCCATCGCCATAGGTCCATTGCGTCGGCAGCATCCAGAGTGCGGGCCACGTGCCGCGTCCATAGGGCAATTTAGCCCGAATCTCAAATTTTCCGTATGTCCAGTCTCCTTTTTCACGAGTGACCAATCTCGCCGAGGTATATTCATGATTCTGATAAAAATCCCGCCTTGCCTCAATCAACAACATGCCGTTTTCAACCCGTGCGTTTTCCAGACGATTAGCGGTATAATATTGTTTCTCCTGATTACCCCACCCATGGCCGCCGACATCATAATCCCATTTGCTGGTGTCGGGCAAACCATTGATCGTAAATTCGTCCGACCAGACCAATTGCCAGGAAGGTTCATTTTTATCCTGGTCCTGATCTGAATTCGTTGCATTATTTTTACATGTGAATATTAATAAAGCAGAACAGAGAATTAGCAAACTATTTTTGAATTTCATAAAAATCCTCATTTAATAATCTGGTTATCACAATCGCAAAGAAGTAAATAGGCTCTATTGTTTGATATGAATCGTCAGCTTATGATCTACATAATCGGATTCGCAGGCGTCCGGCATTTCAATTTCGATCGTATTGCCTTTTAACGTCCCTCCTTCCACATAATTAATCATGGAACCGTCCTTTAATCTTAACAAATATATCTGATCACATAATCCCTGTAATTGGATGGTCAGATTGGAAAGTTTGTGCTGCATGGAGATTATTTTTAATCCTTTATTTCTATCTCCGGTTCTACTCCTATTGATCAGGGGTAATATTTCTACTCCAGGACGATAGGTAATGACGATTTGATGCCGTTCCGAAGTCACAGTAAGAACAATCCTCGGCCTCGTGGTTTGCGTGAAAGTTTCAAGAGAGTAGGGCCAGGGCTTTCCATCCACCGTGACCTGGCTGATTTTTGTACCGATGCTGAAAGAAGGAGCAATGATCGCTCGATACCCGGCTGCATTTTTGCTTTTTGTAGTGAAGGTCAACTGATGGGAGGGGCTTTTTTGATAGTCAAAAGCGAATGTGGCATTGCCGCCACGACAATTGCTTATCGTCATAACTTCCCAATCCGCCGGCACTTGCGGGGAAAAGGTAATTTCCCTTTTTGGGACATTTATTGTTATCCCGAGTAATCCTCGAAGCAACGGCAGGACCAGACCGGTTGATGAAAATCCCTGCTGGGATACCGCTTCCTGCGGCCAGATGTTTTGTTTACCGGAAAACACTTCGGTTATGGCGCCCAGACTGTGATCAAATACATGATCCGCTATAGCCAATAAATTAGTATATCCTTGCTGAGATAACTGATACTTGAATTGCGCCAGTGTAACAAAGCCGCTCAGGAACGGCCAAACGGCGCCATAGTTATAATTAAGCGCACCAAAATATTTGCTTTTATTGGAGATACTGCGAAAACCCCAATCGGTTGTCAATTCAGCGCTGCCGAGCCTGTACAGAGATTGAAGAGAATGCGCCGAGTCGCCTACATCAATAACGGTAGCAAACCCTATCCACGGCGAAATTTCCTGGATGTGTTCATTGAGATCATTAAAAGCATTGCTATAGATGCCGGTTTCAGCATCCCAGAATTTTTCGTCGAAAACCTGGACCGATTTTAGGTAATGTTTTAGAGCCATTCGTGCCGTTTTACCATCGCCGACAACAAGCGCTAATTCATTCATACAATGTGACATACGAACCGATAACGCGCCGATGAAAATATCCGTCCGCAAGTCGGTCAGAGCGCCATATTCCACACTTCCGAGGCCGGCCTTTGGATTATCCATCAAACTGTCGCCGTTTTCATCCGTTGCCAGACACCATTTATAGGCTTTGAGCAGAGATGAATAGCTGTCGCGCACCAGGGCCGTATCGCCACTGGCTCTAAAGTAATCATGCAGGGCGACGATATAGAATGGCGTCGTATCGCCATGGATATATCCGTATGGATATTTGCCGAACCAGTCGATGTAACCGGCGGCCTGCGACAGTTCGTGCGCCATTTTGCCGTCTTTGCGCTGCCACTTTTGCGTAAAAATCAGGGCATCCCGCACGGTTTGTACCGCACCCATGCTGTTCATTGCCAGGCTGTTGATATACGCATCGCCTCCAAAAAACCATCCAAAACCCGGTCGACCACTGCTACCCGATGCAGCCAGTCCGGCCACCAATCCCTTGCCTAAATCCGAATTCTGGACGACGAGTTGATCCAGACTTGTTTTACACCATTCATAGGCCAGATTCAACGCCGGATCGGGAGTATTTATTTGTAACGTATTATTTTGCAGCAAGTTATAATGCGTTTTTACATCATCATATATTCGCTGGGGATTCTTGGCCAGGTTACGATAGACAGCCTGCAAAGAGTCGCGGGATCCCTTTCCGCCGGTTAAATAGATGGGAATATACTGATTTCTGATCGAATCCGGATCTGTTATTACGATTTTGAATTCATTCGGGACATCCGACAGCATGTGCGCCGGTGTATAGGAAATGCCGCTTGCAGCCGGAGAACCGATGAATCCATGATTCTGACGGGTGGGTTCTGATATCACATAACACTTTAGATCATCCTTCCAATATGCGTATTGTCCGCCAATTCCGGCCGGCCACATTGGCTGCAGTACCGGAAGAAATCCACAGACGATGGTCAGAGGTTCCGTGCTGTCGACATGCAGCAGGATCATGGCGCAGGGTTGGTCTATGGCGGCAATATAGTGCGCTTTGACGGTAAAAGACTGATAGGTAAAGGTCAAAGTCGTTGCTGTGGGCGTCACGTCAATATAGCGGACAATATCGCCGGCTGAAATAGGGCGCGTCGAACTGCCGATAAGAAAAGACATCTCAAAATTGCGCAGCAGCTTAACCGGGTATCCCCAGGCTTCCAGAGTGCCGTTCTCATAGCCCAAAAGAGCAAATTTTTGTCCCACCCGATTGAACGGCATACCCGGTTGTGCCAGACGGTGCAAATCGATCAACGTCGATTCAATCTCAAATGCGGGTATCACCCCCTCCTGACTAAAAGACCGCAAGGTGAAGAGACATATAATCCAGATAAAGATAGCAAAAA
>JAFGSU010000251.1 GCA_016934435.1 Candidatus Zhuqueibacterota bacterium
GAGACGACAACGTCAGGAGTTTTTTTTGATCCAGCCCGCCAGGGTTTTCCGGGAGACCCCGAATATACGACTAATACCGCGCATATTCGGACGTTCCTGATAGGCGTGGAGAATGTCTTCCTGGCGGTCCAAACTATAGGCGTGTTTGGGAGTTAACACCTCAACCGCCCGGCAGTCTTTGCAGAGATATTGCTGACTGCCGCACCGAGTTCGTCCATTTTTCACGATATTGGGACTGCCGCTTTTTCGGCATTGATGCTGAATGGTGGTTCTGATCATATAACCATATTTTCCGAGTACGATTTCACTGACAAGAAAATTCATCCATCATTTACAATAGGCCACTACCAAGGATTTTTCTGAAGAAATTTTGGTAATGGTATCTGGTACATGATCATGTCATTGCGAGGCTTTGCGAAGCAATCCCTGCGAGATGGCTTCGTCGCGGACTCCTCACTATGACACAATTGGCTTAGGCGTGCTACAAAAATTTAATTTTTCGGGCCGCAAATACCAGCATTTCCAGCAGCAGCAGCCCATGCCGCCAGCGTTGGATATTGGTTGCCCCATAGGTGCGTTCTTTGTAGGTGATCGGAATCTCAACAATTTTTAATCCTAAGCGGCTGGCGCCGAACAGCAGATCAAAATCACCAAAAGGGTCGAAGTCGCCAAAATAGGAACGATTGGCGGCAATTTTGGCATAGCTCGTTTTGGTGAGCACTTTCGTACCGCACAGGGTATCTTTAAACTGCTGTCCCAGGACAAAGGAAAATGCCACGGCAAAGAATTTATTTCCCACCAGATTCAAAAAACGCATCGCTCTGGCTTCCATCGGATAGACCAGGCGGCTGCCATTGATGAATTCCCCTTTGCCAGAAACCAGCGCCTGATAAAATTTCGGCAACTCTTCCGGCGGCACGGTTAAATCGGCGTCCAAAATCATCAGGATGTCATTTGACGCCAGCCCAAACCCTTTGCGTACCGCATCGCCCTTGCCTTTCCCACCCTGTTTGGCGATTTTGATGGGCATGGTCTCCGCATATTTCGTTGCCATTGCCTGGATGGTCTGCCAGGTATCATCGGTGGAATGGCCTTCCACAAAGATCAATTCACCCGCCGTGCCCATTTTCGGCAAGCGGGTGATCACCTGCTCAATATTGCCGGCCTCATTCCGCGCCGGAACAACCACGGAGACGGACGGTTTGACCGGGAATTGCTCAGGAATAATCGGGCGGGCAATCATGACATTCAGCATGGTGAATAAGCGAAAAAACGGTAAGGGTGCGAGGTACCGGTTCAGCAGTTGACTCAGGATAGGGATGTAGAGCGGGAATAAAATCCGTTGATCACGTCTGACCGGCTCAAAGCCGGAGAGCAGCAGCAAATTATCAATATCGGAGTGGGCAATCCAGTTTTGTTCGGGAGTCTGTGTGCGGAGTCCTAACCGATTGGCGGCCTTGAACATGGGCTTCCACAGGCTGCTGTAATACAGAAAAATAAGGCGTGTGGTCGGCTCGCACACCGTATGAAGTTGCTCTAAAAATTGCTGAATATCCCGTTCATAATGGATATTTCCGTGCAAGACCAGATAATCCGGCCGCACAGCTCGAATCTCTTGCAGGTCGGTTAAGACCTTTCCCGCAGTCTTCTCTGCCATCGCTTGTTTGGTCACAATCGTTGTGGTATGTTCCGGAAACATCTGGTGCAACTGGCTGCTTTGCGGATAGATTTCGACCATCGAATCTCCTGGCCGAATATAAAACGCCAGATATTGATGCAGAAGGGTGTAAAAATACGATTTAAACGACAGCATTTTCTTGAGTCTCCCGATAAATCAAGTTACCCACCTTTGGGCATAACAAACAGATTATAATAGTGCGTCTTGCCGCCCGGCAGCCCGCCTATCGGAAAAGGAACCACCTGCGAGTTCCGAATCAGGAAAATCTGGAACTGGCGGGCGTGTAAAAACTGTACCACGCTTTCCTGGCTGCTGCCAGCGAGTTGTAAATCATACGGCGAAAGTTCCATGATCAGCCGAACGTTGGCATTCTCCCGTAATGTCCGCGCCATACCTTGCAGGGCAGCATATTCATAGCCCTGAATGTCCATTTTGATAAAATCTATTGGTCGCCCGTACAGATAATCATCAAGGGTCATGCAATTCACGATCTCAGCGCGACGGATACCAGGCGTGCCATACGTCCGGTGATCAACGTTTAAATCGTCCGAATAATACAACGTGATTTGGCCGGTGTGATCGCTGATGGCTGTTTGATGGGTAATCACATTGGCGAACGATTTTGTCAGGCGTTGCAGCCGTTGAAAATTGGTGCGTTCCGGTTCAAAGGCATGGATGACTCCCGTTGGGCCAACGAGTTCTGCGAAGAGACGGGTATAGATCCCGATGTTCGCGCCAATATCAATCACGCATTGTCCCGGTTGGATGATCTGCTTGATCAGGCGTCGTTCGGCGCGTTCATTGATCCGTTTATACAGCGTATACAAGGGGAGATACAGCCAGAAAGCGTGTTTATACAATTGATTGCCTAATCGGAAGAGCGGATACGGTTTCATGATTATTTGCGACAAAATCCGCTGGGTCTGCGGCCATAACGCTCCAGGTTGATCTGCATGCTGTCAGGACCGCTGTGTTGATAAAAGCGCCAATACACCTGCGATGAAAGCCGGAACGGATTGTTCAGCAGGGGGCCAAAAATCACTATCCCATTGCCGATGAGGGTGAGCATAAATACGCCATACACGCTCCATTTGAGAGCCATATTTGTTGATTTCCGCATGATGGCCTGATAACTCCGTACGCTATACATGAACAAGACAATAAAAATCGGCTGATAAAGCCGGGCCATCCATTCACCGCGCATCTGCCAGCCTTCATAGGCCGGGGCGAGATTGTTAAACAGAAACACCAGCGCCATATTACCCATTACGATGAGTTCTGGCCGGGTCAACCGATTGT
The DNA here is from genome assembly GCA_016934435.1 of Candidatus Zhuqueibacterota bacterium. Classification (GTDB taxonomy): domain Bacteria; phylum Zhuqueibacterota; class Zhuqueibacteria; order Residuimicrobiales; family Residuimicrobiaceae; genus JAFGSU01. The sequence goes on from JAFGSU010000251.1 coordinate 2,978, forward strand.
GTTTGACCAGAAGGTTGATCAGAACCACACAGACAAAGAAACACGGCAAGCAGAAAAAATTCGAGAAGAAAAAATTCATAATCGCCGTGCGCGGGACGCCTTTCAGCAGATCAAACCATTTCTGCAAATCTTTGGGGAACAAATAGCTTTTGAGGATAATCGCATACACCTGCGTGTTATTATTCCGTAAC
>JAFGSU010000252.1 GCA_016934435.1 Candidatus Zhuqueibacterota bacterium
ATCTTCGCCGCCGCAAAATGGCAAAATCGCGGCGAGACCAAAGGGGTCGGCGGCATCGGTGGCAATATTCTCGGCGGCATACTGGGCGGTGACAGGAAGTTTTAATACATAAATATGGCTATCGGCGTTGCGGCGATGGATGCGCGCCCGGCTAGGATGAATAAGGACCGTCGATAAAGATTTTACTGCCATGGCGCAGGAGTGAAAATGATCCCATATATGAAATATGCCGTCAGATCGGAAAAAGATGTGCTGCTGTGCGTCCGCTATTACAAGGCGGATGTCGATAAAACTGAAAATCCTAAATATCCCATCGTGCTGGTACACGGCCTGATGAATTCGGCCGATCTCTATGATATTCCCGGCGCTCCTCGGCAGAGCCTGGCCAAACGGCTGCAAAATGCAGGGCACGATGTATATACCTACGATCAACGCGGCGCTGGCGATAGTCAGATCAACAACTGGCGTTTTGGATTGGCTGAAAACGCGTTCATCGATTTACCGCAGATTATCGCATTCGCACTGGAACGATCAAAGGCTCGTTCCGTCATACTCGGCGGCTACAGTCTTGGCGGATTGATTATTTTTCTGTTTATGACCTTTCTGTTAAAGTATGAAACCACTTTGCGCCACGTCCGGATTGATCATATTGAAAAAATATTTACTCTGGCCTCCCCCGGTGTCTTTTTGCCACGAAGAGGTCGCTGGAAACATCTCTATTCGAGAGGCGAAAAAATTGCCAAAAAAATGAGCGCTATCGTGGATAGAGCGGATTTTCTCAAAGCGCAAATTTATATATACGATCCGGCGTTAAATAACCTGCTGCCCAAGTTCATGATACATGCTGCTCTAAAATTTGCGGCAGCCAGCCCTTTTACCGCCGGTTTGGTGAAGAGTCTGCCCATTCCGTCTTTTCTTTATCGATCTTCCGATTTCGACCGCCGCACCTTCAGGAGTATTGTTCGGAGTAAAGTGCTGGACCGTAGCTCAAAGCAGCTTTTTTCGGAGATATTTCAGCACGCCCGATCGGGCGGAAATATTAAAGTGACCGTGCCGCATGGACAAATCGACCTGCCGACCGATTTCGATCTGTGGAAGGACATCCCACTGCTGATGTTCTCTTCTCAAAAAGATGAGCTGGTGCAGTGCGAAGAAGTTAAACCCATCGCTGGCGCCGTGAACGGGGCTGTGCATCATATCATTGATGAGGTGTTCCCAAAGGGCTGCGGGCATTCGGGGTTTGTTTTTAATCGTGAGATTTCAAGTTTTGTCGTGGATAAAGTATTAAATTTTATTAAATAACCGTTTCTGATATACAAGCCAAGATTCGGTGTCTACAAGTTAATTAAATAACCCTGTGGGTGGCACATTTTCAGTTCAGTTCGCGGATTAACACCGAATCTGGGTTTCATACTTGTAACTGTTAATATCAAGTGAACATTCAATTCGTCGGCAATTAAGCTTGACTTACAATGGAATTGGTAGTATCTTAAGCTGTATGATTATTCGGTCAAGGCCGTACGCGTGATATTTGCTGCCGTGAGTTCATAACCAATAAATCAGCAGAGGGGAATAATCAATGACGCAAGAGCCCGATCGCGAAATTGCCAAGTTAAAAATAGCGGTTGAAGAACTCAGCATTCTCAACGACCTGGCTATCACCGCCAGCACAACCCTGGATGTCGAGCGAATGCTGGATATTATCGTGCGCAAAAGCATCAAGGCGCTCAAAGCCGAGCAGGGTGCGATTCAATTGATCACCGAACAGAACGATGTTCCCCTCAAAACCCTGATCCGACAAATGGATTCTGAGAACCGGTTGCTGAACTATAAAGTCGGCATCAACATCACCGGCTGGGTGCTCAAATACCAAAAGCCTCTGGTGATCGAAAACCTGTCGAAAGATGAGCGTTTTCAAACGACGGAACAGGAACGGAAGGATATTCGTTCGGTGCTTTGCGTGCCTATTCAATTCCGGGCGCAGCTTCTCGGCGTACTCATGGTGGTCAATCGAAAGGGCGGGGATATTTTTTCCGAGGAAGACCAGCGTCTGCTGTGCATCATTGCGTCGCAATCCGGGCAATTGATACATAATATGCAGATGCAACAGTCGGAATTGCAGAAAAAGAAATTGGAGCACGAGCTGGAGATGGCGGGGCGAATTCAATGGAGCCTGCTGCCGAAAGAACATCCGGCCTGCCAATCCTTCGAAATATCCATGTGCTATGAACCCGCCGAGATCGTCGCCGGCGATTATTACGACTATTTCATCCTGCCCGATGGTAAAATCGGCATCGTCATCGCCGACGTCTCCGGACACGGCACATCCGCAGCCATGGTCATGACACTGGTGAAAGGCGTGCTGTGCTCGGTCACTACAAAATACCACTCTCCCAGTCAGGTGTTAACGGACGTCAATCATATCCTCAGCCCCATCGTGCCGCCGCATATCTTTATCACCATGCTCTTTATGGAACTGGATGAAAAACAGTACCGACTCCGCTTTTCCAGCGCCGGGCATAATCCGCTGGTGCATTACGATTTCACCCGCAAGACGAGCACCATGATCGAGTGTAAAGGACTGGCCCTGGGCGTCAGAGAACAAGTCGGATATGATAGTAAAGAATTGGAACTGCATCCCGGCGATTTTGTGCTGGCTTATACTGACGGCATCACCGAAGTTATCGATAGGCATTATGAGATGTTTGGCGAAGAACGGTTATTGCAGGCCGTCGCCAGAGGCATACAGGAAAAGGCCGAGGATGTTATCGGTTATATTCAGAAGCAAACCAGACTTTTTATTGGTTTCAACACCTACCAGGACGATGTCGCCATGATCGGAATAAGGGTCAAGGAATAGAAAAATAGGATTTTACATGCGCTTGAAAAGAATACTGCCCGTCGTCATCTCCCTGCTGACAGTCTTCTCACTTTTTGCCCAACCGTATCCCGATCAACATTATGTTATCCGCGGCGGGGATATTTACGCTCAGTTCGAAACCAACGACGGCCTCCAGCTCAGCGATGACGGCAACAGCGTCATGCTCCAGGACGGCGTCACCCTGGGCTATGCCATTCTGGCGCCGCAGACCTGTCAATATCCGTTTGATCAGGGCTTGCCTTCGTGGAATGGAACGGCCATCGATCAGGACAATGGTTTTGTCGTGCAGATGCGTTTTCCATACGGGAATGGCTGGTCATCCTGGTTGACCGTTGGTTACTGGAAAGATTTTATCTGGGGGGCATACGGTCTCACCGGCTACGGGGGCGGCAAAATAGAGTACGATTACGCCATTTTATATGATCATCAGGACAGGTTCCAGTTCAAAATCGTCATGTCGCGCACGTCCGCTCAGGCGCCCTCTCCTACCATACATAAACTCAGTTTTTTTGC
>JAFGSU010000253.1 GCA_016934435.1 Candidatus Zhuqueibacterota bacterium
GCAAATTCAAAGGAAAAAATATAGTCCCGGTGAGAGAGTCTCAGGTGGGTGACTTCCGACACCGGCCGGTCAAAACGAACTTCCTTGTTCATCTTTCGAAAATTAACAATCACAATGGGTGGTATATATTGATTATTTTTTATTTGATCCGGGAAAAAAGAATTGAAACCATTAATGCCGCCAAAAAACATTTCGCCGCTCTTGCTTTGAAAGTAAGAGCCGCCATTAAATTCGTTGCTTTGCAAGCCGTCACGAATGTTATAGTTCTTGCAATTTTCCGTTTGTGGATCGAAACGCGTCAGTCCGTTATTGCTGGCAAACCACAGATTGCCGCCTCGATCTTCCAAAATACCATATATGGCATCATTGGGCAAGCCATCTTTGGTGCTGTAATAGGTGAATTTTCCAGTCTTGCGGTCATATTTATTGAGTCCACCGCCCCAGGTTGCAAGCCATAACCGGGCTTTGCTGTCTTCATAGATGCTGAATATATAATTACTGCTAATGGAATAGGGATCCTCGGGATCATGACGAAAATGGGTTATTTCCCCGGACGAACGATCCCACCTGTCCAAGCCGCCGCCCTGGGTGCCGATCCAGTAAATACCGGAATGGTCTTTATAGACATAGCGAATATAATCACTGCAAATGCTGTTAGAGTCAGCCGGATCATGTCGATAATGCTGAAAACGGGCCCCGGTTATTTCGAGATTTCTGGTATCCAGCAAATCGAGTCCACCGCCCTGGGTGCCGATCCATAGCACGCTGTCGGTATCCAAAAACAATGAACGGATCTCATTGTGCGCAAGAGAGTTGGGATTCTGTGATTGGTGCAGATATCGAGTAAATTTTTCATAGACAGGATCAAATCGGCAGATACCTCCGCCGTGAGTGCCAATCCATAGTTTGCCTTCATAATCCGGTATAACGACCCGGATGATATCGTGACTGAGACTGAAGGGGTCATCACGGTCTGCCTTATAGTGGGTATACAGATTCCTACGGCGATCGAATTTGTTGAGTCCGCCGCCGTGCGTGCCAATCCACAATACACTGTCCTGGTCTTGATAGATTCCCCATACAATTGCCTGATTCAGACTGTTGGGATCATCAGGATTCGTAGTGTAATGCTTAAAATCTTTTCTTTGCGTATTGACTTTATTAACGCCACCACCGTAGGTACCTACCCAAAGTAGGCCGGAATGGTCCTGGTACAAGGATCGGATTTCATTCCGGCTGAGGCTATTAGGATTTTGCGGATCATTTCTGTAAGAAATAAATTTCTCCGTCTTTGGGTCAAAACGGTTGAGACCACCTCCGTCTGTGCCCAACCACATATAACCTTCCTCATCTTCCAAAATTGCATATATATGATTGTTACTGAGGCTGTAGGGATCACGCGGATCATGGATATATCTTTGAAAAAAAGCTGGTTTGTTTTCTACCATCACAAGGCGGTTCAAACCATTGACGGTTCCTATCCACAGCGTCCCGGCTCGGTCGACATACAGCGTTCGTACTGTGTCATGGGAAAGAGTATGGCAATCTTGGGGATCGTGGCGAAAATGGACGAATGCTGAATGATCCTTTCCGGCTTGTTCTGGAGTCAAGAGATTTAACCCTTGATCTGTCCCAAACCAGATATTTCCGGTGCTGTCCACTGCAATAGCTCTGACATGTTTATCGCTGATGGATGTCGAATCAGCAGGGTTGTGCAAATAGCGCACGAAGACGACCGGTAGATCGAGGTGGTCCTGGGGTGAAATCTGGTTGAGGCCATTATCTGTTCCGACCCAAAGATTGCCCCGACGATCTTGATCGATGCAGTATATATAATCATTAGAAAGCGAAGTAATATCCCAAACGGTGTGGCGGTATCTCATGAAACGGTTTTTTTTCAATATATAGCGATTCAGCCCCCCATTAAACGTGCCCACCCAGATAATGCCGGAGCGGTCTTCGAAAAGCGCTGTCACCTGATTATAACTCAGACTGTAAGGGTCTGTAGGCTCAGTGCGGAGTACAGTGAATCCATACCCGTCATAAATGTTGAGTCCGTCTTCTGTGCCAAACCAGAGATATCCCCGGGTATCCTGCAGAATTTGGCCGACAATGCTCTGAGATAAGCCCTGAGCAACAGATATCTGCTCAAACACCAATTGGGGTTTTTCAATCGCAAAGACAATTCCACTCATAGCCATGAGTAAAACCGTGATCCCAGTTTTAAACCGCCGTGGATGTGGCTTTTGGAGGCTTGTCTTATACAACATTTTTTCTCCCGCAAATGGATAGTAATGCCCTTTTAATCAAAGATTTATCTGCAAGTACGTGATAACATTTCTTGACGAACCCGTTCATACGGATTAAATAGGGACCGGCTGGCAACTGTTTTGTTTCCAGATGTATGTATTTTTCTTTAACATTCGGCACGATGAACCGTGTGTCGCCGGCCGAGAATGTCATACATTTCAATATACGAGAATAATTGTCCGCAGGTTGCATCAAATATGATAATTCCAGAAAGGATCAGTAAAGTCAGGGCATGCCGTTTGAGCATATCCTGGCTTTCAGAGATGCCTGCATAAGTTCACGTTTCGAACGTGTAGCGAAAGCGTGCCTGTAGCACTTGCAAAGTCTGGAGATTGGCCGCAGCGGCTGATACATCAGGATCACCGCCGGCCACAGTATAATGAATTCCCTACAACATAAAATTAGAATAAATAAGAGGTTCTTGATCAAGCACTATGCCACTGCAACACATCTCCCACCCATCATCAGCCTGCACTGCGGCTTTTAGGTTGAGCAGGGAAACGGAGCAGGAGATGGGCAGTAATTGAAAAGCAGTACCTGCTGGTCTCGGATTCCCATTTGTAAGCCAACTTCAGCGAGAATAACCGGCCGCCAGGTGCTAAAGCGCGGCTGAAACCGTTTTGGATACCAAAACATAGCCAACAGCACTGGCTCTTCGAAAATCTGTACAGACAAAAAATGGCCTGTAAACACCTAAAAAATAGTATTAACAGGCCACTGTTTTCGTCGGGGCGAGTGGATTCGAACCACCGACCCCTTGACCCCCAGTCAAGTGCGCTAACCGGACTGCGCTACGCCCCGATCAATATCTTCGATTTTCTCAAAAACTCGGCAACGCCAGTACCTTCTCCCCCGCTTCTTATGGGTAGTCTGTCCTCATCCCAGAAAACTTTGCCACATGTATTAGAAATAACATATTAGGCTTGATGCCGCCTAAAAATAATCACCGAAAATCTTTACTATAAACTCGTCTCTTTCTTTTCAACCAGAGCCATCGATCATTTCATTCGCCGGTAATCCACAAGCTCGCGGCAATAGTAAAGATTATGGGTTGGTTTATTCTTCTATTTGCTCCTCACCTGTAGCCTTATTCCGGTCTTTGCTTTTTTCATCCAGAATCTCAAGTAACTCTTGAAGAATCGTCCGCAGCTCATCAATAATCTTATTAATCCGTTCTGCATCTAACGACGCCGATTCTTCACTCATTTTCTCTCGACGCATCTCGTGCAGTTTTTGCCGTGCTCCTTCGATGGTGAACTTTTTTTCGTATAACAATCGCTTGATAGCGAACAACAGGCGTATATCACTCTTGCGATAAACGCGGTTGCCGGCGCGATTCTTTGCCGGACGCAGCTCTTTGAACTCGGTCTCCCAATACCGCAATACGTACGGCTTGATACCCGTTATGCGGCTCACTTCGGAGATGGAATAATAGAGTCGTTTTATCGCTTTATCTTCCATCTTTTTCTCAACCTGAGCGGCTGCGCGCTGATCATCATCTAAAAATAAGGATAATTGCTGCAAGAATCAAGCACAATTTTCATGTTTAGACCATGGGCCCTGCTTGACTATCACAGTGCCCATCGAACAATAATCAATACACCGCTGCATAAAGTTAAGCATTTTAATGTTCTTTGCAACTATTTTTTGTCGGAACAAACGGATGCCGTCAAATAAATAGATGCCCTGTCGCCCCAAACAAAAATCCACATCCACATCGCGACATCGGCGTCCCATCACCACGCCCCGCCGATATCCGATCTCCCGGCACAGGTGCGAAATCGATGGATTCACTCTGCCGAAAGGATAAGATATGCTGTCTATGGTTAAGGTGAGCGTCTGCTCGAGGTTCGCTTTAGACCGATACAGCTCCTCATACTGCTCCTCCCTATTCAATCGGGTCAAATCTCGATGCGTCAAACCGTGAGAGCCTATCTCCCACCCTGCTGCGGCCAGCGCTTCAATCTCCCGCCAACTCAAATGCGGGAAACAGATATTACCGAAATTGACATCCCAGGTATCCAATTTCCCGATATAATCTACTATAATGAAAATAGTGGCAGGAATGGTACAGGCCCGTAAAATCGGAAACGCGTGCTGATACACCGATGCGTATCCGTCGTCAAAGGTCAACACGATGGTTTTTTCGTCTTTATATGGATGTGTCAGCGCCTGCGCCAGGGTGCGAAACCTGTAACCGAGCTGCAACGCCGTCTCGATCTGTCGACCGAACTGTTTCGGCGTCACCCGCGTCACGCTGACGTCGAACCGAGGTTCAACCATATGATAAGCTAATATGCGCACCAGAGGCTCATCGTACAACCTGTTCAGGAGCCATGTATGGCAGCGAAAAGGCTTCGGCCACACGCCGATGCGTCACTTTACCCTCAATAATGTTGGCTCCCAGCGCGATCTCTTTGTTTTCTTTTATAGCCCTGGCAAATCCTTTATCGGCAATTTGCATAATATAAGGCAACGTGGCATTGGTCAATCCAATGGTGGAAGTCATGGGGACAGCACTGGGCATGTTTTCCACGCCATAATGAATGATACCATCGACAATAAAAGTCGGCTCTCGATGCGTGGTGGCGCGAATGGTCTCCACGCAGCCGCCCTGATCCACGGAGACATCGACAATGACTGCTCCCGGTTTGATCATCTGCAGCATCTCTCTGCTGATGAGATTCGGGGTTCTGCCGCCCGCTATCAGCACCGCTCCAATAATCAGGTCAGCCCCAGAAATGGCTTCGCGTATGGACTGCGGATTGGAAATAACCGTCATGACATTTTTTGGCATGACCTCGTGTAAATAGCGAAGTCGCTGCAAATCGATGTCCAGGATGGTTACCAGAGCGCCCATCCCCGCCGCTATCTGCGCCGCATTGCTTCCCACGACGCCGCCGCCTAAAACGGCGACGTTGGCCGGCTTCACACCGGGTATGCCGCCTA